>JBEIJP010000380.1:0-3860 GCA_040380245.1 Acidobacteriota bacterium
GACGCTCCGCGTCCTCAACGGCGACGCTCCGCGTCCTCAACGGCGACGCTCCGCGTCCTCAACGGCGACGCTCCGCGTCCTCAACGGCGACGCTCCGCGTCCTCAACGGCGACGCTCCGCGTCGACTTTCCCCCGAACATGGCGATCGAGTGCCTCATCGGTCGTCTCCTGGGGAATCTGATCGAGGAGCCACCATTGCTCCCGGTGCTCGAGGCTGCCGCCTGGAGCGATCGACTGGCAGGGGCCAAGGGATTCGATTTCGAGCATGTCGGCGTTGGTGAAAGTCTCGAAGTTGCTGCCGCCATCGGTGTAACGCGCTCCCTCTCGATACTCAAACGCCTTGACAAAGAGGAGCCCCTGATTGAGGTACCCGACCCATCCTTCTCGATGGGCCACGCCAATCTTGGTGGGAGTGGTGGCCTGGGAGTCCTGTCGGAGGGTGAGATAGCGCGTACCCCAGCGGTAGCGAGGGTCAGCCAGGTCCGTAAATGGCCACAAGATCAGGGTTTGGTTGGGGACAAACCCGCGCAGATCTCGCGGTTCCCCTGCGGGAACGGAACCAGGATGCGCAATCTTGGGAGGGAGCGGAAGGATGGCCGTGCCTCCAGGCGCCATGACGGAGAGAGCCCATGGAGCCAGCTCAACGGCCCAGAGCCCCCGATTCCGCAAGCGGTGGAGCACCGTCACCCTGGTTCCTGTCGGTTCGAGCCGGACATCGATCTCCTTGGCAATGCCCGTCGAGGATTCAACGGGCTGGATCAGGCGCACCACGCCATCTCCGAGGATCTCGTACTCCACCGGGCCATTGTCGAGCGCATAGGTCCGCACATCGTCCTCGGGAGCGTGCCAAAGCCTGTGCCCCCCCCGAATTCGCCAGACAGACTCTCCCCGTCCCCCCATCTGGTCGGCATACTCCTTGAAGACATTCCTGCCCCCCAGATAGCCATACCGAAGAATCCTTGGACCGACTTCGAGCGTCACGACCAGCTCGACCGTCCCGTTCGTCAGGCGAAGATTGCGCCCCCATCCCTGGTAGGAAACCTCCTGGATCTGCACCGCACCCTGCACATTGCCCCCTTTGTTTGCTGGCTCTTCTCCGGCTCTTCGCGCGGCATCGACCCATCCCAGCGGACTGAGAAGGCCAATCGCCACCAACAGCCCACGCCCTGCCCAACGTCTTCCTCTCATCGCATCCCTCCGTCTCTGGGTTGATCGCGCTGCTGAACCACAGCCCACCTCCAGTCCTACCGTCGGCCCCTCGCTCCGACGCGGTCCGGAAGAGGAAGCGGCTCTTCCTTCTGTGTGGATGGCTCTCCAACCGGCAGCGGGGCCGGGCGGGGCGGCAGTCCCCCCGCGTGGATCACCACTGGCATCCCAAGCGGAACCCGCTCGTACAAGCGCCGTGCAACCCCCATCGGAACCCGCACGCAACCATGGCTCGCCGGATAAGAAGGGACGGAGGGCGCACCGTGGATCGCCGTTCCATACATAAAATAGATGGGATAGTAGAGCAAGCCAAGCGAACTCTTCCGGCGACCCGGAATCTTCTTGAAGACCTGATACCAACCTGGGCGAGTGATGGCGTCCCGTGCCCATCCCTGCGAAACAAACTCTCGGCCATTGCCGGTCGATACCGGCAGGATCCCGGTGACGTCTCCCCTCTCTCCGACAAGCAGCATGACCTGCCGAATCAGGTCGATCTCGATGTGAGCGGGTCCAGGATCGAGCGGTCGTGGGGGCTCCGCCGCCATCAAGGCGCGATACTCCTCACGAGTCCATTGACCTGTCCGTTTCCGACCGGTCACCTTCTGAAACGCGAGCAGCGCGTGCCGCGACAACTCATCCCAGCGTCCGTCGATGGCGCCAGTCCAGTAGCCGTGCTGAGCCAGTCGTGCCTCGGCCGCAACCCGCTCCTGCGACGTCAAGGGCGCCTCCCGGGGACGTGATCGGCCCGTCGCTCCTCCCGACAACCCAACCAGGAGCAGTACCGCGACAGCTCCCACTCTTCCGCGTCTTCTCATCCCCCAGCCTCCGTCCAGTCCCCCAACGGTCCCCTCCTCTCCCTGAAGGAAAGAAGGCCGACCACCAGCCCCGAAGCTGTCAGTCGACCTCACTCGCCAGTACCCCGCTTCTCCTCAGTCGCTCAGTGCTTACCGGACCTCGGAAAGGGCCGCGATATAGCACCCTCGCGCCGTGGCCGTCAGCGGATCCGCCGCCAGGCGCACCTCGGAGACCTGGATGGGAAAATCACTCGACTTGAGTATTCCCTCAAACTTCTGCATAAAGCCGCGTGGCTTGGCCGTGCCACCGGAGAGGACAATCGGGATCGGGCGATCCAGCTTCGGCAGCTGCCGCGAGGATTCAAACTCCTCTCGTAACTTTTCGACAAGCCGCGTCACCACCTCCTCATAGTAGATGTGGAGCGCCCCTGTCACCTTGTCGCGGGGTTGACGGGAAAGATCGAGCGTCTGCTCCTTCAACAGTCGCACTTGCGTCACCGACTCATTGACCACCTCGGCGACACTCGTATCGATGTAATCGCCCCCCATCGGAATACTGAAGGTCAGCATCGGCACCGAGAGGAAAGAGACACAGACGTTGCACATCCCTCCCCCACAGCTGATGCCAATCCCGGTGAAGTTTTCCGCCTGCAATTCCGCGAAGACCACGGCCAACCCCTCGTTGATCGCCTTGGCCTGATAGCCCAGTGATTGCAGAATCCCCTTGAGCACGCCTTCGTGATAGACCAGATTGGTATCCGCTCCCAGCCCTTTCCCGGGCACACTGAAACAGACCAGCTCCTGGTGGCGGGCCCGCGGCACGATCGACTCCATGATCGCCCGGATGACCTGCTGCCCCATCGGCTCGAGCGGGTTGAGCACGCCCGACTGCATCGGGCGGCGCGGAGCGAATGCCGTCGCAAAGCTTTCGGAATCGTTGCCATAGACGAACAGGCTGTTCCCATCGCGATAGAAGAGGACCTTCTTCTGCCGCAAACTGGCCTCGGTCATCTTCGACCAGGGCAGCTCGACAAAGGCGTTGAGTTGGGAATGGGCCTGATGGCCATTCGGACCGCCTGCGATGACAATCCGGCTGGTCCCGATATCAAGCCCAACCCCTCCCGCTTCCATGCCTCCTTCGGAGTCTCCCCCCGGGTAACCAACCTGATTGCTGATCGTATTATTCTCGTCCATCTTGGTCTTCCCTCTCTTTTCGAGCTCAGGGTAGTTGCCCCTGTGGCTCAAGACCTTCCCGCGCTGAACCGGCCACGCGCGGTTGAGCTCTGTCGTCCCTCACTCCGCCGTGATCTTACCCAATCCCTCGTCGGCCTCAGGCGATCGTAGACGGCGCGCTTGTTCCAATTGATCCAGATAGCGGTCCCGTAACTGTGACCGCCAGACCATCTCCTCGACCTGTAATCCCCGAGCCCTCCGCTGAAACTCTTCCTCGGCGGCAATCGCACCCGGCCAAAGCGTGTTCCCGAGCTTCTGGAGAATCTCCTCGTCATACCGAAAGCCATAGTCGAGCATGCTCGGAGTGGCTACCTGATACTTGTCCGAGAGCCCCATCGCCGCGAACGGGAAGTTGCGAACCCAGTCGTGATGGTAGGCAATCCGCATATTCTCTGGATTGATCGAGACCAGTCCGTGGGTCGTACAATTGACGTCCTCGATGCGGTAGCGACTGCGCAGCACGTTGGTCAGCGCCCTGCCAGCGCCGATCTGGGCCTCGGTCAACGTCTCCTCCAACGTGCCGCGGGTACTGGTCGACTCGAAGCAGATGCCCAAAAAACTCTCGTTGAGCCCCACGTAACTGTACTGCCCATCCGCCCAGATCGAGTGGCCCGCGTGGAAGGCGGC
>JBEIJP010000381.1:0-3859 GCA_040380245.1 Acidobacteriota bacterium
GGCGCTCTGCCGTCGCGCGCTCGCCTCGTTCAAGGTGCCGCGCGCCTTCCTACGCGTCGAGGCCTTGCCGCGGAACGCGATGGGCAAGGTCGTCAAGAGCCTGCTTCCCCCGTGGAGACCATGAACGCCGCCACCCTCTCCCTGCTGGCGCTGCTGGCCGCGATCGTCCTCTCGATGGCGACGCGCCTCAACGTCGGGCTGATTGCGCTCGGTCTGGCCTGGCTGATTGGCGTCTTCGGAGCCGGCCTTGGCGTGGAGGAGGTGATCCGCGGCTATCCCGCCTCGCTCTTCCTGACCATGACGGGCGTCACGCTCCTCTTCGCCTGCGTCGAGTCGAATGGGGCGCTGCGCGTCCTCGCTTCGCGCGCCGTCCTCATCGCCGATGGTCGGAGGTGGGCGCTGCCGATCCTCTTCTTTCTGGTCGCGGCCCTCGTCTCGATGGTCGGTCCTGGCGCGATCTCGAGCGTCGCCCTCATCGTGCCACTGGCGATGGCCATCGGGCTCCGCGCGCGCGTCCCCGCCTTTCTGATCGCGCTCGCGGTCACCAATGGGGCCAACGCCGGGAATCTCTCGCCGATCAGCGCAGTGGGCGTCGTCGCCAACAACCGGATGGCCGAGGCCGGGCTCGGAGGTCACGAGTGGCGCGTCTTTGCCGCCAACTTCCTCGCTCATCTCCTCGTCACCGTGGTCGCTTTTCTCCTCTTCGGCGGTCTGCGCCTTCACGGCCATCCTGACCCAGATGGCCGGCGCGACTCTCCGCCCTTTGAGCGGGGCCAGCTGCTCTCGATCGGCATCGTCGCCGCCTGGATCGTTGGCGTCGTCTTCTTCCAGCTCCCGCTCGGGCTCAGCGCGTTTGCCGCGGTCGCGCTCATCCTGGCGCTGCGTGCTGCCAGCCAGGATCTCTCGATCGCCCTGGTTCCCTGGAATGTCGTCCTGATGGTCACCGGTGTCGCCACGCTCATCGCCCTGATGGAGAAGACCGGCGGGCTGACGCTCTTCACCTCGATCCTTGCGCGCCTCGCGACGCCGGGCACCGTCAATGGCGTCATGGCTTTGGTGACGGGCGCGATCTCCACCTACAGCAGCACCTCCGGTGTCGTCCTGCCCGCTTTCCTGCCGACCGTTCCTCAACTCGTCCAGCAGCTGGGCGGCGGCGATCCACTCGCCATCGCCCTCAGCATCAATGTCGGCTCCGCGCTCGTCGATGTTTCGCCGCTCTCGACCCTTGGCGCCTTGTGCGTCGCCGCCGTCAAGGATCCAGACGAGTCGCAGCGCCTCTTCCGGCGCCTCTTCGCCTGGGGACTCTCGATGGTCCTCGTCGGCGCCGCGATCTGCCAGCTCTTCGCCTCCCCTTTCGCCAGGATCTGACGCGGTTTTACGCGCCGCTTACCACTCGATCCTTGCGCCAAAGATCGGAATCAGCGTGCGTTCAGAGAGGAAGGCGATGCCGGCCGTTCGCCAGGTGACCTCGGTCACATTGCGATGCTTCGTCAGGTTGAAGAGGTCGACGTAGGGGGCAAAGGACCATTGCCGATAGTTGAAGCGCCGTTCGACGCGCAGGTCTGTCTGCATGAACTTCGGCAGAGAGGCGGAGAAGCGGTCTTCCGGCCGACGCAGGTCATAAAGGGTCACCGGCGGGGTGGTCCCCGCTGGAACCGCGACCAGCGGCGAGTAGGGCAGGCCGCTGGCGACGCGGTACTTGACGGCGAACGACCACTTTCCCAGCCGGGTCAGTCCGATCAGCGTCAGCTGGTGCGGTCTGACGACCTCGATCGGGAAGGGCGCTCCGTCCGCGGCGAAGCGTCGCCGCCCCCACGTCCACGCGTAGGCCGCCTGCCCCGAGAGCCATCCCGAGAGCGCCTTCTGGGCCGTCGCCTCCAGTCCGCGCACCGTTCCCGTGCCCGTGTTGAAGTGGGCCGGCGAGGTCAGCGTCGGACGTACCAGCAGGTCGCGGTACTCTTTCTGGTATCCCTCGATCGTCAGCCGCGTGTCGTCACGCACCATCCACTCCACTCCGGCAATGTAGTGGGTCGCCCGCTGCGCCTGGAGATCGCGATTTTCCGGACCGAGCGCCAGCAGAAAGGTCGTTGGCGGCTGACGGTAGACGCCCCAGCCCAGATTGAGCGCCAGACTCGACGCGAGTCGCATCCGCGCGCTCAGTCGCGGACTGGCCAGCGTCTCCCCCGTCAACCCGTAGCGGTCGACTCGCACGCCTGGAGAGACGGAGAGGCGCGAGGTCGCCTGCCAGCTGAGGGAACCATAGCCATACGCCGTCGCTGTCGCCCCCAGCCGCGAGCGGTAGCGGCGCGTCGGCGCGAAATACTCCTCCCGCACCACGCTGAAACCGATCGGTGAGCGCTCGAAGGTGTCAAATCGGCCCTGTTGCACCCAGAGACCCCCACCCGCTGCCAGGTTGAGCCGCGGCGCCAGCGTCGCCGTCAACTCCTCCTTGACGCCAAACTGCGACTCCCGCAGATCGCGCTGCCGCTGCAGCGTCCGATTGTCTGTTCGCAGAAAGCTCCCGTCATTGTGCTCGCCGATCCCCCACGCCGTCAGGTTCGAGAGCGTTCGCTCCCCGAGCGTCGAGCTGAGCGTCACCCCGAAGATGTAGCGGTCGCTCGTCCGCTCCGACACCAGCCGGTCCTGCCGGTTGCCCGCCCGTCGCGCCACCTCCAGCGGCAGCGTGAACCGCTCGCTGAAACCCATCGCTGTCAGCGAGAGCCGGTGTCGACTGCTCAGATCCCAGTTGACCTTGTGGATCAGGTCCAGGTTGCGCGGCTTGCCGATGTCTCCCAGGTCGAAGACCTGAAACGCGAGGTCGATGTAACTCCGCCGCAACGAGGCGAACCAGCCGGCCTTCTCCCCGAGCGGGACCTCGACGCTCCCCCCCGCGACTCCCAAATCCGCGAAGAAGCTCCCCTGCACCCGATCGCGCGACGCCTGCCGGATCGTGATGTCCAGTGCAGAGGAGAGCCGATCCCCATATCGCGGCCCGAAGCCGCCCGCCGAGAACTCCAGCCGGTCGAAGACGTCCACCGCCAGGATCGCGGCTCGGCCGCCGCGCCCGTTGTCGAACTGATCACTGAGGTAGGTGAAGTCTCCCACCGGGATGTTGTCGATGAAGGTCAGATTCTCCCCCGGCAGGCCTCCCCTCACCAGCAGATCGCCAAACTGCCCGCTGATTGAGGTCACTCCCGGCAGCGACGAGATCGTCCGCAGGACGTCGCCGCCCGTCCCCGGTAGCGACCGGATCTCCGCCCGCCGCAAGGTTACCTGGCTCACCGGCTGGTCGATCGTCGGCTGAAAGAAGCCCCCGCGGACCTCGATCGCCTCCTCGATCCGCAGATCCAGCTTGACGTCGTAGATCGATGTGTATCGCGCCGTCACCGTCACGATCCCAATCGACTGCACCGCAAACCCGTCCGCCTCCACTCGCCCCTCGTAGGTTCCCGGCGCCAGCTCCAGCCGATAGCTCCCCTCCTCGCCCGTCACCGCCTCCCCCGCCAGCACCATCCCACCCTGTCGCCGCTCCTCGATCCTCACCCGTGCCCCGACGACAGGCCGGTTGCTGACCCGCTCCGTGACACGCCCACTCACCACTCCCGGCGGCAACTGCCCGCTCGCCACCCCGGGCAGCAGACAGACCAGGCCGGCAATCAAGCCAATCCATCTCTTCATATCTCTCTTCTTCAAATGTAGCGTACCCAAAACCAGGCTTCTCTCTGTCGGATATTCCCAAACCGACAACCAAAGAATGACAGTTCGTCCTTTTTGGGAACTGATCATCGAACATCAGTCTGAACAAACAAACGAGGGGATGCCCCACGACCTCCCCCCCCAAGTTTCTATCTGAATGTAC
>JBEIJP010000382.1:0-3858 GCA_040380245.1 Acidobacteriota bacterium
ACCGAGAGGCTTCCAGCGACCGATCCAATGGTCGAGAGCGCGTAGAGATTGCCGACGCTCGTCCCCAGTTGCTTCTGATCGACGGCCACCCGAACCGCCATCGGGGAGACCATCCCCAGGAGAAACAGGCAGGGCATGAAGAGGAGCGCCGCCGCGACGAACGTCCCTCCGACCATCCCGGCCCCGTAGGCGACCTTGAGAACCGGCTTGGTGATCAGGTCGGAGAGGAGCAGAACACCCGCGGCTACCGACATGACGACCATCAGCGAGGGGAGGCCGGGGCGTCGGTCAGCGATCCGCCCACCGACCGCGTAGCCCACCGCCAGCGCGGCGAGCGTCACCGTGATCAGTGCGCTCCAGACGTGCAACGTCGTTCCAAAACTGGGCGCCAGAATGCGGGAGCCAAGAATCTCGACAATCATCACCGAAGCGCCGCCGATCAGGACCGTACCGCGCAGCAGCCACTGATTCAGCGCGGAGAGCTGACCATCGAGTTGGCCAGCCGGCGCACCGACGGAGGGATCGCCTGAGGCGGATCCTACCTGTTTTTTAGACTTTCCTTTGCCACTTGTTTGCACAACAGTTCATCCTCAAGCTGCCATCCCCGGCCATCCGCCGAGGGAAAATCGACCTCATCACCGCGCGACCACCCCGTTTCGCCTCATCTCGTTCCAGTCTCTGCCCTGTCTGCCGGCCTTGACTCTCCTCGCCTCCGCTTCCCCCTGGCTCTTCCGCTGATCGATCAGTCGCAGAGTAGAGGGGGAATCAAGGATCTGTCGGCGCACTCATTCGGTTTTCGCCATCTCAGTGTCCGATCGTGGTGGCTCGGGGGCAAGGCCAAAACATTATGAGGATATGTCAATTGCGACCCAATTTCCAAATCTTTCCACCGGGTTGCTCCTCCAGAAGCGAGACAGAACCAGAAAGGGCAATTGAAAGAGGGAGGAGCGGTCAGTACACTGAGGAGGGTTGAGGAATATGGAGGGAGAGGAGAAGAGAGTGGGGAGTGCGGAAGAGGCAGGAAGAGAAGTGATTCGAGCCGCGGTCCTGACGATCAGCGACTCCACGGCACGGGGAGAGCGTGAGGATCGATCCGGACCGGCGGTGGCGGCGGCGTTGACGCAGCTGCCCGGATTCGAGGTGACGGTGCGGGAAGTGCTCCCCGACGAGGTCGAAGAGATCGCTGCTCGATTGAAAGCGCTCGCCGACGGCGGCGAGGTCGACCTGATCCTGACGACGGGAGGGACCGGCTTCACCGCGCGGGATGTCACCCCGGAAGCGACCCGCTCGATCCTCGAGCGCGACGCGCCGGGGCTCGCGGAGCGCATGCGCGCCGAGAGCGCTCGCATCACTCCCCTCGCGGCCCTCTCCCGCGCCGTCAGCGGCCTCCGCGGACGAACCTTGATCATCAACCTCCCGGGAAGCGTGCGGGGCGCCCAGGAGAACCTGCAATCGATCATCCGCCTTCTCCCCCACGCCGTCAGCCTTCTTCGTGAGGGAAAGTGAATGCCCGGGGCGACTCGACCACGCTCCTCAATTGCCAAACCGGAGGAAAGAACTCTATGCGCTTGCGACATCGACAAACGATTGCGCCCCTCGCTCTCCTGATCCTCCTGCTGGGATCCACCGTAGGCTTCGCGGCGCTGGCCCAGCAGAACCCCTACGACAAATTTCGTCAACGGGAGTACACCAATCAGGGCTACATGAGCGAAGAGGAGGAGATGAAGCTCGCCGAAGAGGTGCACCAACAGGTCCTCAAACAGGTCCGACTGGTGCAGGGACAGCCCGTCAACAGCTACATCAACTCGCTCGGACAGAAGCTGGCCCGTCAATCGGAACGGCCAGATATTCGCTGGCAGTTCTATGTTGTCGACGACGCCTCGATCAATGCCTTCGCGACGCTGGGAGGGCGCGTCTATGTCCATACGGGATTGATCGCCGCCACAACGAATGAAGCCCAACTCGCCAGCGTGATGGGCCACGAAATCGGGCACATCGTCGGACGCCACGGACTGGAGAACGTCAAGAAGGCGCAACGGTATGGCACGCTGGGCGCGATCGCCTCCATCGCCGGGGCGATTCTGGGAGGGGCCAAAGGAGCGGCGATCGACCTGGTCGGCAACCTGGTCGCCGGGGGCTACCTGATGAAGCACAGCCGCGACGCCGAGCGGGAAGCCGATTTTCTGGGGCTCTACAACCTCAACCGGGCCAACTACAACGCGCAGGGAATGGTCGAGATGTTCGAGACGCTCAGCCGGATCAGTCAGAACCAGCCGAATCAGATCGGGTCGATTCTGGCGAGCCATCCTCCCGCCGCGGAACGGGCGCAGAATACCTCCCGGGAGATCACCCAATACCTGCCGGCGAGCACCTCGACACAGCGGGTCATGACGACGGCGGAGTACAACCGGGTCCGGGGAGTCCTTCCGCGGACCCGCCGGGTGCGGCCACGCAACTGAGGCTCTCCGGTCCCTTTCGGCCCAGTCGCGATCGGGGTCGCACACCAGCAATCATCCAGGATGGGCAAGATGGGCAGGATGGGCAGGATGGGGAGGAGGGAGCGATGCCGGTTGGCGGAAGGGGCAGCAGTGGACCGCTGAGGGTCAGTGCGCCAGATCCCGGGCGAGGACGACGGTCAGTCCTCTGCTGGGCAGTCGCGGTTCTGTTCGGGCTCGGGGCGAACGTCGGATCCCAAACGCGGCCCGTGCTGCGACCACCCCGACAAGACCATCTCGCCGGGCGGATTCTGCTTCTGCCTGGAGCAGGAATGGCTCGTGCGCCGCTGGAGGCGCGCCAGACCGCGGCCCTGCTCGACCACGCGATTCTCAGCGCACCTCTCCGGGAGTCTTTCGACTGGCTGGAGCGGGAAGCCGCACGTGGAAGCGAGGGGGTCATCTTTTCCTGGGAGTCGATCGCCTCGACCGATCCTTCGGGGGAGTCCTTCCTCCCCACGCGGCTTCGCCAGCGCCATCCCCTGCTGCCCCTGGTCGCCTACACCGAAAGCCCACCCGGGTCTGCGCTTCGGACATCGGCCGTGAGGGCCCTCGAGCAGGGTCGGATCGACCACCTGCTCTTCGTCGACGCCACGGGTCAGGGAGCCGAGTGGGAGAGAGCGAAGACCGTCCCGGACGATCGAACGGCGGTGCTCCTCCTGCTGACCCGGCTCCTCCTCGATCGGTTTGGCCTGGCGCCGGAGATCCTCCCGGTCTATTCGGGGCGGGGAGGCGCGTCGATCCGTGGGGAGGTCTCCCGTCAGATCGCGGCGATGGGTGGACGCGAGTCTCAGGGGAACGCGGCGCCGGACCTGCTCCTGCTGGTCCATCTTCCCGGGACGACCGCGGAGGAATGGGCCGCCTTCCTGGCCAACCTCGAGCGGACGATCGACCGGGATGTGCGAATCGCGCTGCTCGATCTGTCAGGGAGCGAAACGAACGACGCAGAGCTCGCCACGGGGACGGCCCCTTCGCCCTTGCTCCTGACCGTGCTGCGGGAGCGCAAATGGGTCGATCGGGTGGCAGCCTATGCCGCGCCGCCGCCCATCCTCGCCATCGAGTCGCCCTCCTCCGATCCACCACAGATCATTGCCGCGACGGGCTCCACGGGAATCGCGCGAGCCATCGCCGGGGGGCTCAGTCAGTCTGCGCTCTTCCTTGGGTCGCTCCTCTTTCTGCGCGACGAGTACGAGCGGCTGATCCGAATCGATCGCGCGCAGGCCGCGCTGCTCCTCGCGCGCGCCCTCGCCCGCGTAGCCTGCGGGACCGGCCTTCCAGGGAACTCCACGACCACCTCCCGCGAGGCCCTCGCCGAGGCATTGCGGGACAACCTGGCACGCCAGGGAGAGATCCTCTTTCGCGAGCA
>JBEIJP010000383.1:0-3830 GCA_040380245.1 Acidobacteriota bacterium
CGCCACTTCCTGCCATCTCATCCCCCCCTCATCCCCGTCAGATCGCGATCCTGTCTTTGCTGCCCAATCGTGGAGCCTGCACCTAACGACCTGGCTGCAACGAGATCTCTTCACTGTCGAGAAAGCCGAAACGACACGCCTTGAGTCGCAGCTGGCTCGGCATCGACACAGTCAGTTCGCCGGCGTAGAGCTTCCAGCGGGGCCTCGGCCCGACCTCTTCGGTGTAGACGATCGACGCGCCCTCGGTCGCGCACTCCAGCTTCACCCGCACTGTCTCGCCAACGACGTGGAGAGTCCCCGTCGGCGCCGCCACCTGCTGCCAGACCCCGCCCGGTCGCATCCGCTCTCGCAACTCCGTCTCCGGCACGCTCCCCAGATCCTTCGTCTCCTTCTGCCACTCCGCCAGCGCCGCCCGCATCCGAGCCAATACCGGCTGATGCTCCGGCGAACTCGCCAGGTTCTTCACCTCGTGCCGATCGGTCGTCACCTCGTAGAGCTCCTCCACCGGTTTCGTCGGCAGCAGAAAGGCCAATTGCTCCGGTGTCAGTGCCTTGCCGTAATTTGGTCCCAGCGCGTTGAAATGCTCCTTGAAGAGCCGACGCAGCTCCTGCATCGTCGGCATCTCTTCGAGGTAGTCGATGTAGGGCGCCGAGGTGCGGTCCGGGTGAAAGTTGCGAATGTAGTGGTAGCGCTGGTCGATCACCGATCTGACCATGTCGTGCGCCTCGTCCATCCGATCGCGATGCGCGAAGGCGTATCGTCGCGGCGCCTTCTTCTGCGGACCCAGGATCGCCTGCGCCTGCATGTGCGCCGGCACCGGCACCCCGGCCAGCGAGAGCGCCGTCGGCCCCAGGTCGAAGAGACTCACCAGCTCGTCGCTGGTCGTCCCTGCGGCGACCTTCCCTGGCCAGCGAACGATCAGCGGTACTCGAATCCCTGAATCATAGACGTTCCGCTTGCCCCGCGGCAGCCCCCTCCCGTGGTCTCCCCAGAAGAAGACGATCGTCTCCTGCGCCAATCCGTCCTCTTCGAGCTGGCGCAGAATATCGGCGACGATGTAGTCCATCGCCGTGATGTTGTCGTAATACCTCGCCCAGTCGCGCCGCACCACCGGCGTATCGGGGTAGTAAGGCGGCAGTGTCGCCTTCGCCGGATCGTGGAACTGCTCCGGCTTGAGCCGCGCCGTGTTCTTTCGGTAATCGGCCTCCGACGCGCGCACCTGACTCTCGTGCGTCACGTTGATGTTGAAGACGGCGAAGAAGGGCTGACGGCGATCCGGGCGATTCCGCCAGTGCGCGCTGCCCCCCGACTCGTCCCAGACGCTGTCCGGCGGACGATTCGACGGCGGCGCCTCAAAGTTATAGTCGGTCTTCGAATTGTTCGTGCAGTAATACCCCGCCGCGCGCAGATGTTCGGTAAAGGCCTTCACCCCCGCCGGCGGCACCGCCTTCGACCGCATGTGGAGCGACCCGATCGTCGTCGGATACATCCCCGTGATGATCCCCGAACGCGAGGGCGCACAGACCGGCGCGGTCGAGAAGGCGTTCGTGTACCGCATTCCCTCTGCCGCCAGCCGGTCAAGCGTCGGCGTCACCGCGTAGCTGTCGCCATAACTGCCCAGGTCCGGGCTGATATCCTCCGCCGAAATCCAGAGAATGTTTGGCCGCCCCGTCTGCGCCAGAGCCGCCATCGCCATCAGGATCGTGAAGAAGATCGACTGGAAAAAAGTTTTCTTCATGACAATGGAAAGGGACGTAAAAAGTTTTCTCACAGAGAACTCAGTGAAGGGAGAGTGTATTGGACTTTGCTGGCAAAACCAATCCCGCGACAGTGTCCGCTGTGTCTCGGTGATGAGTGTCTTCCGCCTGCCGCTCGCCGGTTCGACCGCACTCGATCTTCATCGCCTATTGCGCCGTCCACCCCCCATCGACAAAGAGCGCGCTGCCTGTCACAAAAGCGCCGGCGTCGGAAGCGAGGAAGACGACCGCTCCGGCGATCTCGTGCAGCCCCCCCCAGCGCCCGACCGGGATGCGCGAGACGAAGTCCTGGTACTTGACTGGATCATTGAGCAGCTGCCGATTCATCTCGGTAGCGAACGGACCGGGGCAGATCGCGTTGACGGTCACTCCACGCGCGGCCCATTCCAGAGCCAGCGTTTTGGTGAGACCAATCACCGCCGCCTTGGATGAGGCGTAGGGCGAACGGCCGGCCAGTGAGATAACCGACATGATCGATCCGAGGTTGATGACGCGCCCCCAGCCCCGCTCGGCCATCGCGGGCCCGAAGGCGCGCGAGCAGAGGAATGGGCCTTTGACGTTGGCGGCCATGACCGCGTCCCAGTCGGCCTCGCTCAGATCCTGAATCGCGCCGCGAATGTTGATCCCGGCGTTGTTGACGAGGATGTCGATCGGGCCGAAACCCGACTCGACCTCGCCACATAGCCGCTCGATGTCGGCGGCGATCGTCACGTCGGCGGCAAAGGCGGCCGTCCGACGCCCGGTCGCGGCGGCGATCTCCTCGGCGGCCTGGCGGCATTCGGAGAGCGTCCGGCTGACGATCGCCACCTCGGCGCCCGCCTCCGCCAGTGCCTCGGCCATGACCCGTCCCAGCCCTTTGTTGCCTCCCGTGACCAGCGCGCGCCGCCCGTGCAGCGCGAAGAGGTCGAAGATACTTCTCTCGGTGTTGTCGTCAAGTCTCATATCGTGTCTTCTCTTTTTTTCTCTTCTTTCTCTTCAGTCAATATCGAGGAGGTTGCTCGATGCGTTCAAACCGATTTTCAGACCGACGCGATTGTCCGCCGCGCCACAGAGAGAGGTCAATCTGCGCTGGAGAGATCTCCTCGCATCTCACACTTTCAGAACCTGGAGGGCATACTCGGAGCAGCGACGGAGGTTGTCGCTCTCGACCGCCAGCGCCTGCTCCGCCGTCAGATTGGAGACCCGCGGCAGCGGCCGCTTCCACGCCTTCGAGAGGATCCGACGCTCGAAGCGATCGATCCGCTGCTGATCGCGGCCATCATAGGTCGCCCAGTACCTGTCGGTCTTGTACGGAACCTTCAGCGGATCGCGCGTGATCATCTCAAGGACGATCGGCAAGTCGCGCTGCGCCCGGCGCAGCAGACTGACCACCTCGCGCAATGGCGTCGAGCCCTCCCCCAGCGGGACTTCCGACAACTCGAAGCCATCCTCGTATGGCCGGACGGCCATATCCTTGAGGTGCGTGGTAATCACATACGGGGCCAGTTTGCGTGCCACGTCGAGTGAATCCTCGAGCAGCGAGACGTTGTTGCCAAAGTCGATGCAGGCGCCAAGATACGGACTGGCAATGCTTTTCAGGATCTCCACCTGCTCGTCCGCCAGCCAGTCCTTGTGATTCTCGATGCCGGCGCGGAGCCTGAAACGACGAAGCATTGGCTCCGCTCTCCGCAGGACGCCCTTCCAGTGAGCGGCAAATTCCTGCCACGACTTCCTCTCGCTGAAGGTCTCGTAGCGACGTCCGCTGAGACAGGCGAGGCGCAGCCGCTCGACTCCCAGTTGCCCCGCGGCGGCCGCGATGGGCGCGAACACCTCCTCACTCTCGAGCGCCCGCGCGTTGACCCCCAGCTCCAGCGCCATCCCACGCAGCTCCAGCAGCCGCCTCACCCCTGTCAAGTAGTCCTGATCCGTTCCCGCCAGCTGATCGAAGCCCATCTGTACGATCCCCGCACCGTACGAATGGCACAACTCGATGAACTCGGCCGCCGGTATCGCCGGCTGTCGGCCCGGGTTGCGCAACCTCGCCTGGGCAAAGCGGACTGGAATCGAGGTCCACGCGATGCCGTAGCGCTTCGA
>JBEIJP010000384.1:0-3818 GCA_040380245.1 Acidobacteriota bacterium
AGGACGGAGGGAAAGCGGTCCTCCTGGATCATCCGTCCGAGAAGACGATCGGGCCCCAGAAGGTGGGACTGCCCGATGAACTCCCCCAGGTCCCGAGGGCGCATCCGTTCCGCGAGCGGCGCTTCTTTGGCCACCCCAGCCACAACATCTGCCCCATCCACCCCATCGGCCCCGCCGGCCCCGTCGGCCCCGTCCGGCGGATTCGGGGCATCCGCCCCTTCGCGGCCCCGCGATGAGCGCGTCGTGCGGCCCATCCCCTCTCCTTGCTCAGGAAAGAGGCTTCCTTCTTTCCAGGTCTCTCCCATAGCGCCGAGAATATCACGAAGCGCAGGGAATTGGTCCCCTTCGCCGCGTTTCGGAGGTGGCCGGACCTCCTTTGGCTCGTCAAATCTTCCTGGGGTCTTCTCCGGAGGCACCCTCCGGTGGTACTCTCAGTCGCTGATTGTGCTTGGCAACGCCAAACTGGATGGTCACGAAAGGCCCCCAACGGCAGATAATGGGGCAGGGAAGAGTCGACGGAGAGGGGAAGTGACGACGGAACAACGACAGCTGGGGTTCGGCTTCGTCAGAGAGACAGATCTGCGGGTCTTTGTCGCGGAGGCCTATCGCCAAGTGACCCGTCGGGAATCACTGCCGGAGATCGAGGCGGTCTACTACCCCTTTGTCGGGCTGCACCACACGATTCGTGTCCGCGAGCAACGAATGCTGGTCCGAATCTCCGACCATCTCCGGGAGGCGCCCGAGGCGGTTCATCGCGCCATTGCGTATATCCTGGTGGCGCGTCTCTTTCGCAAGCGGGTTGGCGTCGAGCCGCTCGAGCGCTATCGCTCCTACATCTATCGGTCGGAGGTGCAGGCGCGCGTCGAGGCGGCGAGACGCCTGAGGGGGCGTAAGCGCGAGACCGGCGCCGTGGGTCGTGTCTACCAACTCGACCTTCTCTTTGACCAACTCAACGATCGCTTCTTTGCCGGCTCCCTGCCGAAGCCCCGCCTGGGGTGGAGTCCCCGGCCAACCCGGCGTATCTTTGGCCATTACGACGAGGTTCTCGACACCATTGTCATCAGCCGGTCGCTCGACCACCCGGCTGTTCCCCAGTACGTCGTGGAGTTTGTGCTCTACCACGAGATGCTCCACCTCAAGTATCCCGTCCAGATCGTGCAGGGCCGCCGTCGCCATCACACGCCCCATTTTCGTGAGGAGGAGCGTCGATTTCCTGAATATGAATCGGCCCACGAGATCCTCAACGCGGTTGCCGAGGCGAAGAATCTCGAACACCTGGCTGGCTCCTGGCGAGTTCGGAACGCGTCCAAAGGCCGGACCAAACCCGCAGCCAATCGATAAAACCTCTCGATAGTGGACTCGATGAGACCTCTCCACATAGGAATTGACGCGCACGCGATCGGCGCCCGGCAGGGGGGGAACGAGACCTATATCCGCCAGCTGATTCTCGCCCTGGCGGCGCTCGATCAGGAGAATCGCTACTCGATCTACCTCGCCGAACGGGGCGCGGTGGAAGAGTGGCGATCGTTCTTTGCGCGAGCCTGTCCCAACTTCACTGTCCGAAGACTGCCGCGGCCGACGCCAATTGTTCGGGCCCCGGTCGCGCTGGCGGTCGAACTGCGGAGACGCCCGGTCGACCTGCTCCACGTGCAGTACACGGCTCCTCCCTTCTGCCCCGTACCAGTCGTGGCGACGATTCACGACCTCGCCTTCGAGCACCATCCCGAGACATTTACGCGCCGTGGCAGCTGGCAGATGAAGTTGACCGTTCGGCGAACCGCCCGACGGGCGGCCCGAGTCGCGACCGTCTCCGAGTTCTCCCGGGAGGATCTGCTCCGGACCTATCGATTGTCCCCCGAGAAGGTCTTGGTGACCTACAATGGCGTCGAACCACGCTTCCAGCCGATCCCGGAAGCCGCGGACGAGGCGGCCTCCGTCCGGGAACGGTGGGGGATCGCCGGTCCCTACATTCTGGCGCTGGGAAGTCTGCAGCCGAGGAAGAACCTTCCGCGGCTGATCCGTGCCTACGGAGCGCTCCGCAGACATCATCCGCAGATTCGCCACCAGCTGGTGATCGCTGGGCGGGACCTCTGGCTGAGCGGCGAGATTCACCGCCAGGTGGCGGAAGAGCCCTGGGCACGGGAGATCGTCCGTACCGGATATGTTCCGGAGGAGGCGCTGCCGGCGCTCTACCGGAATGCCGACCTGCTGGTCTACCCTTCCTTTTTCGAGGGCTTTGGACTTCCCCCGGTCGAGGCGATGGCCTGTGGGGTTCCCGTGGTGACGAGCCACGTCGGCAGCCTGCCGGAGGTCTGTGGCGAAGCGGCGGCATGGATCGATCCCTTCGATGAGGCATCGATCGAGCGTGCCATGCTCGAAGTATTGACCGATCCAGCACGACAAGCGTCGCTGCGAGCGGCAGGGCTGGAGCAGGCTCGTCGGTTCGATTGGCAAGAGACGGCGCGACAGACCCTCGCGCTCTACCGGGAGGCCTACCAATCGACAACGCGTTAGGACCATCGGGAGTGGACGTCTGCCCCCTGTGCGGGGGAGAGAAGCGGCAGCCCCTCTTCATCACGACGCGGCTGGAGGGGCCGCTGGTGCGCTGTCGCGCGTGCGGGCTCGTCGCGGTCTCGCTGGAACCGACAACGGGAGGCGCGCCACTGGGCGCCGCGCTCGGCGAGGAGATGGGACGCCTCTCCCGGCGCGCGCGGGAACTATCGCTGGTCGAGCCGGGTGTCGAGGAGCAGGAACTACCATGGCGCCAGCAGATGGCTACGGAACGGCTCGACGATCTTCTCGAAGTGCTGACCCGTCTCGCGCCGGAGACGTTGGAGCCGCCCCCCCGGGAGAGCCGATCCCGGGCCCGGCTTCTCGAAGTCGGGTCGTCGACCGGAGAGTTTCTGCTGGCCGCGCAGACGAGGTTTGCCGTGCAGGGAATCGAAGCCGACACCGCGGCGGTCTCTGTCGCCCACTCGCGGGGAGTGCCCTGTTTTCACGGCGCGATCGCCGACGCGGGGCTGCCTCCTCAATCGTTCGATCTCGCCGCTCTCTACCACGTCTTCGAGCACGTCCGCGATCCGCGCGGCGAGCTTCGACAGTTGCGCCGATTGGTCAGACCGGGTGGGGCGCTCATTCTCGAAACACCCGATGTCGAGACGATCTGGTTTCGTCTCCTGGGGGAGCGGTGGCGACAGATCATTCCCGACCATCTCTTCTTCTTCTCCCCAGCGACCCTGGGCCGCCTCTTACGGGAAGAGGGCTGGACGGTTCTCTCCTGCCGGCACGTCGGCAAGTCGATGAGTCTGCGCCTCTTCATCAGCCGGATCGGCCGAAACCACCCGCGAGTCGCGCAGCTTCTCTCGCGATTGGCGACGATCCTGCGGATTGAGGATCGAACCCTGCGGCTCAACCTTGGCGATGTCATTCGCGTCTATGCCCGTCGGGAGGAGGGCAACCCGTCTGGAGGCGGGCCCGTGTGATCGAGCGTGTCGCCTACCATTACCTGATCGATCCGGAAGAGGCGCGTGATTGGCTCTCGCGGTGGGCCGGCGTCACTCTTCTCGGGCTCGACACCGAGACGTTCCGCGATGGGCAACTGTCGCAGAACCGGCTGAGCCTCCTCCAATTGTCGGCTCCCAGCGGGGAGACCCTCGTTCTCGACGGACAGACGACCAGCGTCGAGGCCGCCCGCAGTCTGATCGAGGATCCCGGGGTGACCCTCGTCGCGCACAATGCCCGCTTCGACGAGGGGGTCTTGCGGGGGTACGGATTTGCCGTCGACGGGATGGTGGACACACTCAAGCTCTCGCGGCGGG
>JBEIJP010000385.1:0-3818 GCA_040380245.1 Acidobacteriota bacterium
CCTCGTCGATTACGAACTCAATGGCTGTCCGATCAACAAGACGCAGTTGCTGGAGGTGATCAGCGCCTTTCTGCACGGCCGCACGCCCCTCGATCCCCTCTTCGAGCGTCTGTCTGGAGTGCAAGCGGCGGGGCAATGTCTGTGTGACGGTGGCCCACGGGGAGCCGTGTCTCGGGCCACTCGTCCACGCCGGGTGCGGCGCGATCTGTCCGGCCTATCAGCGGGGCTGTTATGGATGTTTCGGCCCGATGGAGACGCCCAACCCGCCGGCCCTCAGCGCTCACTGGGCGGCGCAGGGGATGACGCCAGAGGAGATTCTGCGGGCATTTCGGGGCATTACCGCCTCTGCCGAGCCTTTCCGGAAAGAGAGTGAGAAGCATGCCGGACCTTCCGAAACGTAGCACGAGAACGATCGAGGTGGGCTATCTCGCGCGGGTCGAGGGGGAGGGGGCGCTCTCCATTCGGCTGCGGGGCGACGAGGTGACCGATGTGCAGTTGCGGATCTTCGAGCCGCCGCGCTTCTTCGAGGGGCTGCTGCGCGGACGCCTCTACCAGGAGGCGCCGGACATCACCGCGCGAATCTGCGGGATCTGTCCGATTGCCTATCAAATGGGCGCGGTGCAGGCGATGGAGTCGATCTTCGGCGTGAGCGTCGGCGGAGCGCTGCGGGATCTGCGCCGTCTCATCTACTGCGGTGAGTGGATCGAGAGCCACGTGCTCCACATCGCCATGCTGCACGCGCCCGATTTTCTGGGCTATCAGGACGCGATCCGGATGGCCAGGGATCACCCGGAGGTCGTCCGGCAGGCCTTAAGGCTCAAGAAGCTGGGCAATCAGATCCTGGCGGTCATCGGCGGACGGGAGGTCCATCCGATCAATCTGCGGGTCGGAGGCTTCTACCGTCTGCCGACGCGACGCGAGCTGGCGCCGCTGCGGGAGGAGTTGGAGTGGGCGCGCGGAGTGGCTCGCGAACTGGTCCGCTGGACTGGGGGGTTCTCGTTTCCAGACTTCGAGCGCGACTACGAGTTTGTCGCGCTGCGGCACGGGGCGGAGTATCCGATCACCGAGGGGCGGATCGTCTCGAGCAGCGGGCTGGACATTCCGGTGAGCGGGTTCGAGGAGGTCTTCGTCGAGGAGCACGTCGCCCACTCGAACGCGTTGCAGGCGACGATGGTCGGGCGGGGAGCCTACCACGTCGGGCCCCTCGCCCGGTACGCGCTCAACTTTGACTGCCTGCCGGAGCTGGTCCAGGAGGCAGCCCGCGAGGTTGGCCTGGGGCCGGTGGTTCGCAATCCGTTTCAGAGCATCGTCGTGCGGAGCCTGGAGGTCCTCTTCGCCATCGAGGAGTCGATCCGGCTGATCGAGGGCTATCGGGTTCCGGGGGAGGCGCGCCTTCCGTACGAGGTCTCGGCCGGGACGGGGCACGGCGCGACGGAGGCCCCGCGCGGCATCTGTTACCATCGCTACCAGGTCGACGCCGCCGGCCTGATCGAGACGGCCCGCATTGTGCCACCCACCTCTCAGAACCAGAAGACGATCGAGGGAGACCTCTGGGGCTTTGTCCCCCGTTTTCTACACCTCCCCGATGACCAGTTGCAAGGGCAATGCGAGCAGGCCGTGCGTAACTACGACCCTTGCATCTCCTGTGCGACGCACTTTCTGCGCTTGACGGTCGAGCGGACCTGACGGTTGACGTTCTCTACAGAGGCGAGGGAGACAGGTGCGGCGACGAATCATCGGCATCGGCAACCTGGACCGGGGAGATGACGGCGTTGGCATCCTCATTGCGCGACGCTTGCGCTCGCTCCTCCCCCCATCGGTCGAGGTCCGGGAGGCGACGGGGGAGGGCGGGGCGCTGCTCGACGCCTGGCAAGGCGCCGAGGAGGTCTGGTTGATCGATGCCGTGCGCCCGTCCGGCTCGCCGGGACGGATCTACCGCCTGGATGTGACGACGTCATCGATTCCTTCCGACTTCTTCCACTACTCGACCCATGCCTTTGGAGTGGCTGAGGCCGTCGAATTGGCGCGGGTGCTCGGCGACCTCCCCCCGGCCCTCTTCGTCTATGGCATCGAGGCCCAGTCGGTTCGTCCCGGGGCTCCTCTCAATCCCGCGGTCGCGGCTGCCCTGGAGACCGTGGTCGCTGAGCTGCTCACCGCCGTCCTCCACCCTCACTTGCGGAATTCCCCAACTTCCGATGCGTGAATTTCCACTCCACTCCCTCCGGGAAGCAGCGAAAGTCCCGTCGCTGGCGACGGGGCCCCCTTCGATTCCCAACCTCCCTTCCTGGCATTGAAATTGCACACCTGACGAAGGGGATGGGGAGATGGTGCGTGGAACCGCACGGTCGTCCCTGACCAGGTTGTCCCGAAAAGCGAGTGTCGCCTTGGGGATGTTGTACAGGGGGACTTGCGATGATACGAGAAGAGCAAATCAGAGAACTCGGGCCGGATCCGTCGACGGGGGCGGTCCGTCGTCTGCGGATCCATCTTCGGGGAGCGGTCCAGGGAGTGGGGTTTCGTCCGTACGTCTATCGGTTGGCGCAGGAGCTGGCCTTGGCTGGATCGATCTGCAACTCCGAGCAGGGGGTGGAGATCGAGGTCGAGGGGGCCGAGTCGCTGCTGCAGCAGTTTCAGCGACGGCTCCGCGCGGAGTTGCCTCCCCACGCCTTTCTGCAGAGCCAGGAGAATGTCTACCTGCGTCCCCAAGGGGATCGCGCCTTCCAGATTCTGCCCAGCCACCCGCCCCACCGACCGTTTGAGCCGGCTCCCCGCGGGAGGGCTGGCGCGTGGGTCATGCCCGATCTGGGGATCTGTCAGGAGTGCGTGGCTGAGATCTTCGATCCCGCCAATCGACGCTACCGCTACCCGTTCACCAACTGCACCCATTGCGGACCGCGCTTCAGCATTCTGGAGTCGTTGCCCTATGATCGCTCAACGACGACGATGCGCCACTTCCGGATGTGTCCCGCCTGCCAGGCCGAGTACGACGATCCACAGGACCGACGGTTTCACGCGCAGCCCAACGCCTGTCCGGTCTGCGGACCCCGGCTCCATCTGCTGGACCCGGGCGGGGACCCGCTGGCCGAGGGGGAGGCGGCCCTGACCAGTGTCGAAGAGGCTCTGCGGCAGGGGGGCATCGTCGCCGTCAAGGGGGTCGGGGGCTTCCACCTCATGGTCGATGCCCGTCACGACGCGGCGGTGGCGGCCTTACGGGAACGCAAGCAGCGCGAGGAGAAGCCCCTCGCACTGCTCTATCCGAGCCTGGAAGCGATCCGCCACGACTGCCTGGTGACCACGATGGAAGAGGCTCTGCTGCGGAGTCCGGCGGCGCCGATCGTCCTCCTGGCCCGGCGGGCTGTGTCCGGGGAGGCGTGGCGGTTGGTTGAAGGGGTCGCGCCGGGCCATCCCACGCTCGGCGTCATGCTGCCCTCGACGCCTCTCCAGCAGCTCCTGATGGCCGATCTGGCCTTTCCGGTCGTCGCCACCAGCGGCAACCTCTCCAGCGAGCCGATCTGCATCGACGAGCGGGAAGCGCTCGACCGGTTGGCCGGTGTCGCCGATCTCTTCCTGGTTCACGACCGTCCGATCGCGCGCCACCTCGACGATTCGGTGGTCTGCGTCGCCGCGGGCCGGGAGATGGTCCTGCGCCGCGCCAGGGGCTATGCCCCCTTACCGATCCCGCTCGCCCACCTGCGGTGGGGGGGGAAGACGCCAGAGGCGCCTGAGAGAGAGGAAGGGCCGGTCATCCTCGCCCTCGGATCCCACCTCAAGAACACGATCGCGCTGGCCACCCCTGGAGAGGCCATCGTCAGCCAGCA
>JBEIJP010000386.1:0-3812 GCA_040380245.1 Acidobacteriota bacterium
GCCGCCGCGCCTTCTCCCACTCGCGGGCTTCGAGATGTCGGCGCGCCTGCTCCCAGACCTTTCGGGCAGCGGCTGGAACCTCTAGCGCGCCCTTCATCTCGCGGACATCGATCGTTCCAGGCGGGGTCGCCGGACGGGTCCCGTCCCGGGGAAGCTGGAAATAGAGATCGATCTGCAGGCGATTGGCATAGGACCGGGTCGAGTCCGACTCGGCGGGCTCGGTGACCAGTTCCGGCTGATTCGGATGGGTCGCCATCATCCGGTAGCGGCCCGCCACCACTCCGCGAAGCTCATAGCTCCCTTGATCGTCGGTCAGCAGCTCCCGGGAAAACCCATTGACCACTTCGACGCGAACCTTGACCCGGGACGCCGGCTGCCCATCGGGAAGGTAGACCCGTCCGAAGAGGGTCAGTCCACCCTGCGCCCCCGCGCCTGCTGGCGCGAGCCCCCACCAGCCATTCGTTCCGATGCCTGGCAACCCCCAGATCAGAACTCCGATGATCACCCATCTTCTGCCCATCATCTCTCCCCTGGCCACGTCAGCCTCCCCCAAAAGCAAGAGAGACCAGGCCGAAGCGGTCTTCCCCGTTCGGCCTGGCCCCTCTCCCTCATTGGAACGCGTGCGTCTCCTTCCTCAGAAAGAGACCCGCACCGCCAACTGAATGATCCGGTTGCCCGAGACATAGCCCGGAACCCCGTTGAACTCCCCGACTCCGTTACCGAACTGGTTGTTGCCGGGCGGCCGTGCCCCATCGCGAACGTTGAGGATCGTCGCCGGCGAAGCCTGCTGGAACTGCGCGAAGTTGGTGAGGAACTGCGACTGCCCGTTCGCCAGCGCGAAGCTGGTGTTCGGGAAGAAGGTCAGCCCTGAATTGTACCCGTCAAACTGGGCGTGATTGAAGACATTGAACATCTCCAACCGCAGCTGGAGGTTCCGGCTCCCCTCGCCGCCCAGCGCGAAGTTCTTGAAGACCGAGAGGTCGGTGACGTTGATTCCGGGGTTGCGGATGATCGAGCGAGGCTGTGGCCCCGGGTTGATCCCCGGCATCCGCACCTGTGTAAAGTCGAACGCCCGGGCAAAGTCGATCGACGGCTGGGCATTGCCCGTCAGAATCGGCCTCGGCCCTTCCGTCCACGATCCGGTGATGTGCTGGTTGGCGTTGATGCCCTGAATGCCATAACCCAACTCCCGCGGAGTACCAGACATAAACTGGGTCACACCGGTCACCTGCCAGCCGTTGACGACCGACTTCGCCAGCCAGTTCTGGGTCTTGAGCCTGGGCAGATCCCAGACATAGTTGAAGTTGAGAATGTGCTGCCGATCGAAGCTCAACAAGCGATAGTCGAAGCAACGCGAGCAGACAATGTTGATGAAATCGCCCTCCGCGGAGGCGGCGGTGCCAAGCGCTTTCGACCAGGTGTAGGCCATCCCGAAGGTGACGCCCCGGCTGAAGCGGCGTTGCAACGTCGACTGCAGCGAGTGGTAGTTGGCCGACCCGCCGAAGGTCTTCATCTGGACTGTGCCGTAGCCAGGATAGCGCCGCAGAAAATCTGGCTGGAAGGCGAAGCGGCCGCTGAACTTCAAGCCCGCCTGCCGATAGATCGCCGGGAGATCCGGCTCCTCATCCGGCACGACGCCGTTGGCAAAGAAGGACGGATCCTGGGCCGCGCGCGTGAAGAGCGCGCCGTATGGGATCGCGTTGATATTGAGATCCTCCGGCAGATGGCGCGAGAGGGTTCCGACATAGCCCACGCTCAGCACTGTTCCATTACCGATATCCTGCTGGAGCTGGAAGCTGAAGCTGTGGACATTGGGAATGTAGCCCTCCCGGTCGGCCCCGCGGACATTGGCCGTGCCGAGGGCCAACTGCCCGGTGCTCTGCCCCACCGTCGCCAGGTTCCCGAAGTTGAAGGTCGGGTTGACAAAGGTCGGAGGCTGCTCGACCGAGGGGAAGACGACGTTGTTCCCGGAAACGCGGTCGTACCCGATGCGATACCCTCCGCGCAGCACTGTCTTCTGATTGCCGAAGACATCGAACGCAAAGCCAAAGGCGGGGGCCCATTGAATCCCGCGGTTGCGGAACCCACCGCGCTCGATCCCCTTGTCCGGCTGGATCATGCCGTTGAAGGGATCGCCCGAACCCGGCACGATCCGATTGATCAGGAAGGATGGCAGCAGAACAGTCGGATTGGCCGGATCGATCGCGTTGCGGCCTCCGTTGGCGCGCCGGTAGAGCCGCACCGCCTTGCTGCGATCGAACCGCTCCGGATCAAAGAAGGCGCCCTGTAATCGTTGATCGAATTGCGGCTGAATCCAGTTCATCCGCAACCCGTAATCGAGCGTCAACCGCCGATTGACCTTCCAGTTGTCCTGCACATACCACTCGACGTTGGTCGACCGGTACTGGCCCTGGTAGATTCCACGGGTCGGTTGATTGAGCGTACTGAAGGCGCCGAGCAGGGCATCGGCATAGGAGTGCCCGGTATTGTTGGTGTTGGCGAGATTGGCCGTCCCCCCCGGGTTGTTGAGCGGGTTGAAGACGATGCTCATCGAGTTGCCCGCCGCCTGGTCCTTCCGGCTGCGGTTGACATAGATGCCCGCCTTGATCGTGTGGGATCCAGCCACCTTGCTGAGGTTGTCGTAAAAGTCGAAGGTGGTGTTCGAGTTCTTGTAGGGGAACTGGGTGTAGCCGGCCGTTCCCGCCCAGTTGTGACCGGCGGCATAGCCGTTGCCAAAGGCGATATTGATGAACTGCGCCGCCGGATAGGGAAACGGCGTCGCCCAGCGGAACCCGAAGCCTCCGTAGGTCCCGGCGTTGGGATCGCTCGGATCGAGGGTCAGGTTGTTCTGGCTGGCGCCGAAGACGAACTCGTTGTTGAGCGTCGGCGAGAGCGTCGTCGTCAGGTTGTAGGTGCCGTTCCAGGCGGGCGCCTGCTTGAAGTCGAGATTGTCGAACGGAATCTGGTTCGATCCACCCGTCCAACCGAGACCGTACGGCAGAAGCTGCTGATCGGCGTCCCTCGTGTACCGGACAAAGGTCCGCGTGTTCTCCGTGATGTTGGCGTCGACCCGCACGCTGTACTCGCGCCGCGGATAGCCGGCGCTGGCCTGGGACTGGTGATTGAAAATGTAATTGGCGGGTGTATTGAAATTGGGAACGTTGGCGAAACTGCCGAACTTCTTGAGGATGTTCTGACCGTCAGGATTGATCCGGTTGGTCGGAATGACATTGTTCGGGAAGGGCTGACCCGTCAATGGATCGAAGAGGACCAGGGCCTGTCCGTTGCCGCTGCGCGTCTGGCTGAAATCGCCGTTGATCTCCGCGGCGGTCGGCACGCGCGAGAGGCGCGCGCTGCTCGGAAGCAGCTGCTCCTGCCATTCGCGGGAGACGAACCAGAAGACCTTCTCGCGCAGCTTGCTGCTCGCCAGCGGACCGAAGACCTCCTTCGGCAGCCAGACGGGCCCGCTCAGGTTGAACCCCTGGTAGTTGTAGCGGTAGAGGTTTCGGTCGCGACCTTGCGCGTTGTTGAAGAAGCTGTTGGCGTTGAAGCCCTCATGCCGGTGGTAGTAGTAGCCGGTGCCGTGGAAGTCGCGGCTGCCCCCCTTGGTGACGATCTTGATGTCGCCGCCGGCTGAGCGCCCATACTCGGCCTGATAGTTGGAGGTCAGAATCTTGAACTCGGCGATGTTGTCGAGGACGAGGGCGATGTGCTGCGTCCCGTTCGATCCGGTATCGACATTGGTGGTCCCGTCGATCGTCAGGTTGTGCTGATTGGCGCGAGTTCCGTTGATATTGAAGGCGCTGAGCCCC
>JBEIJP010000387.1:0-3811 GCA_040380245.1 Acidobacteriota bacterium
CGGCGGCAACGGCGTTCGCGACAATGCCCGGCTCCGGGTCTTCTCGGAAGGGGTGCCCTCCGCGGAGACTCCTGCCGATGCCCGCCTCCGACAGTCGGTCGGTGGAGAGAACGACAGCCCTTCCCGTCAGCTCGCGCGCTACATCAAGGAGATCTCCGAGCGCTACCTCTCCCCATTCGAGACAACCCTCGTCTTCCGGCGGGACCGCTTTGGGCGGGGCGGCGATCACATTCCCTTCCTGCAGGCGGGCTACCCGGCCGTCCGCTTCACCGAGCCCAACGAGGACTTCTCCCGTCAACACCAACGGGTCCGCCAGGAGAACGGTCAGCAGTTCGGGGATGTCATCGAGATGGTCGATTTTGGCTACATTGCCCAGGTCGCGCGGGTCAACGCCATCGCGCTCGCCGGGATCGCGCTCGCGCCGGCTGCACCCAGTGGGGTGACGTTTCGGAGCGCGCGCCAGCAGTACGACGCCGTCCTCGCCTGGCAGCCTGGCACGGAGCCCGATCTGGCGGGCTACCGGGTGGTCTGGCGAGAGACCTACCAGCCGTTCTGGCAGCGCAGTCTCGATGTCGGACTGGTGACGGAGGTGACCCTGCCGGGTCTCTCCAAGGACGACTACTTTTTTGGAGTGCAAGCGCTCGATCGAGATGGCAACGCCAGCGTCCCGGCCTTTCCGCGGGCCCGCTAGCCATTCCGGTCGGCGAAGGAGGGGCGGCTTGCCCACAAAGGATCATTTTCCGATGCATGTTCGATCTGCCGCTCTCATTCTGGTCATGCTTCTGCCGGGGTGGGGAAGTGCCCAATCCCCTCCACCTGCCAGGAAACCGGTTCGGAATCCGCCTCAATATCCTCACATCATCGATCTCTCGGGGACCGAGGCCACCCAAGGCAGCCAGGATCCAGCCAAAGCGACGACAAAGGCGACGGAGAAGGTCGATGCCCAGCCGGACGCCCAGACCGAAGGAGTCCTCCGTGCCCTGGAGGCGCTGACCACCGAGATGCGCTCCCTCGTCAATGAGATCCGTGTGATGAATCTGCGCCAGCAGACACAGATCGAGATGACCCGTCTCGCCAGTCTGGCGTCTCGCGCCGACGGTCTGTCTCAGAATTTGCGCACGGTGCGGGATCGCCTGGCGGCAGTCCGGATCGATGAACAGAACCTGCTCCAGCTGATGACGCGGGAGAGCCTGCTCTCCCAGAGCTACAATATTGGAACGCTCGACCGCGAGAAGACTATGGAGCAGATCCGCCTCAACCACGAGTTCCGGCTGCGCCAGGTGCAGGCGGAACGCGACCAGCTGCAACGTACCGAGCAGGATCTGCTTGGCCAGATCGAGTCTTTCAAGGCTCAGCAGGAAGAGGTCGAGAAGCGCCTGCAGCAATCAGAAGATCAGCTTCGCCGCCTCGGCGATTCCCGGGAGCCCCCCACGCCGACACCGGCTCCCTAGCCCGGCCTTTCGGTGAGGAGAGAGTTCAGACGACAGATCGATCGATTGGAGAAAGCATGGGACAAGACAAGATTCGTCGACGAGATTTTATGCGCCATTCGGCGGCGGGGGTCAGCGCCCCCTGGCTGCTCAGCAGAGCCGAGGGAGGGGAAGGGCTCCCCTCGGCCATCGGCACGCAGGGGACCAGACCTCTGGTCATCTCCAGCTCCAATATCAACCGAGATCCCAGTGGAGAGGTCTTCGAGGGCGGCAAGGCCTGCGTCACCCGGGCGATGGAGATCCTGCAGCAGGGAGGGGATACGCTCGCGGCGGTGGTTGCCGGAGTCAACATCGTCGAGAATGATCCGCGCGACAGCTCCGTGGGCTATGGTGGACTGCCCAATGAGGAGTGTGACGTCGAGCTGGATGCCAGCGTCATGCACGGTCCTTCGCGGCGTGCCGGCGCCGTCGCCAGCCTTCGCCACATCAAGAATCCAGCGAGTGTCGCCAAGCTCGTTCTCGAGCGGACAGACCACATCCTGCTGGTGGGGGAAGGAGCCCTCCGCTTCGCCCTCAAGCACGGCTTTCAGAAGGAAGACCTCCTGACGGAACCGGCCCGACTTGCCTGGCTCGCGTGGCGGGAGAGCCTCAATCCACAGGACGCCTGGGGGCCAAGCCCTCTTCGAACCGCAGGCGAACAGGAGAAGAAGGTCTCTCAGGCCAGCCCCTCTCGCGAACAGATGGCCCTCCAGTCCTGGATCGAGGACAAGCTCCGCCACAGACCCACCGGAACGATCAACTGCCTTGCGGTCAATGCCGCCGGTGACCTCTCGGGCGTCACCACCACCTCCGGGCTGGCCTGGAAGATTCCCGGTCGTGTTGGGGACTCCCCGATCATCGGCAGTGGTCTCTATGTCGACAATGAGGTCGGCGCCGCCGGTTCGACCGGCCGCGGGGAGGAGTGCATCTACATCAACGGCTCCCATACCATCGTCGAGAACATGCGACGCGGCATGTCGCCCACCGAGGCCGCCCTCGACGCGATCAAGCGGATCTCGGCCCGCTATGGTAATAACCTCACTGAACTACGCAAGTTCAATATCAACTTCTATGCCCTCAACAAGCGGGGCGAGCACGGTGGCGCCTGTCTCTGGAAGGGGGGAACCTATGCGGTCCACGATGGGGGGCAAGCCCGTATTCTTCCGTGCCTTCCCCTCTATGACCGATCCGCTTCCTCGTGATGGAAGAAGGCAACGAAGGACGCGAACGGACTCCGTTGAACGCCGTTCCCCCATCATCCAACTACCGTGTCCTGGCGGAGTTCCAGGCCGGCCCGAGGGGGACAAGGAAACCGAATGAGAATCGTTTTGACCGGAGGCGCCGGGTTCATCGGCAGCCATCTCTGTGATCGCCTGCTTGCCGAAGGGCTGTCGGTCGTCGTCGTCGACAACCTGCTGACCGGCTCGCGCCGGAACCTGGCCCATCACGATACCCACCCGCGACTCGCGTTCCAGGAGGTGGACGTCTGTCGTCCGTTTACGGTCGATGGTCCTGTCGATTGGGTTCTTCATCTCGCCAGTCCAGCCAGCCCGATCGACTATCTCCAGCTCCCACTCGAAACCCTTCAGGTCGGATCTTTCGGGACCCACCACGCCCTGGAACTTGCCCGAACCAAGGGAGCCTCTTTCCTCCTGACCTCCACCTCCGAAGTCTACGGCGACCCGCTCGTTCATCCACAACCGGAAGCCTATTGGGGAAATGTCAATCCGATCGGCCCCCGCGCGGTCTACGATGAAGCCAAACGATATGCCGAGGCCGTCACCATGGCCTATCGTCGAACGTTCGATCTCGATACCCGGATCGTGCGGATCTTCAACACCTACGGCCCTCGCAACCGGGTCGACGATGGTCGGGTCGTCCCCACCTTCATCAATCAGGCCTTAGCTGGGGAACCGCTGACCCTCTTTGGCGACGGCACGCAGACCCGCAGCTTTCAGTACGTCGATGACCTGGTCGCCGGGATTCGACGCCTGATGGAGGTCCCCTTTCACGAGCCGGTCAATCTCGGCAATCCTGTCGAGATGACCATTCGTCAATTCGCCGAGTTGATTCTTCACTTGACGGGCAGTTCCAGTCCGATCGAGCATCGTCCATTGCCACAGGATGACCCGAGAACCCGCCAGCCCGATATTCGCCGCGCACGGGAAGTGCTCGGGTGGGAGCCTCGCGTCTCTCCCGAGGAGGGGCTCTCCCAGACGATCGCCTGGTACAGGGATCTACACCAGGAGCGCTCCTCGTGACACCGACGCAACGCTCTGTCTTGTCTTGAGGATGCGTCGCCGCTGAGATCCGCTCTTCCTTACTTGACGGCGATGCAGTTC
>JBEIJP010000388.1:0-3807 GCA_040380245.1 Acidobacteriota bacterium
AATCTCGATGTCGTTCTCTCCGGTGATCCCGGTCTCGACCGGGGTGAAGATCGCTTTGTTGTTCTCGACCGTGAAGATTCCCTTGGTCGTCTTCCGCTCACGGCGCCCTTCCGCCACTGGCTGCCCGGCGGGTTCCGACCCCTTCGACGGCTCACTCTCCCGTTCCACCAGGGCCTGCAGCGGAACCGAGATGACCTGCTCCCGTCGATCGGTTGTGATGACCGCGGTCGCGGACATTCCCGGTCGGAGTCGTCCGCGCACCTCCTCGCCGAGGTTGACCAGTCGGATGACAACCTTGAAGTCCTTGGCCTCCTGCGAACCGGCGACTGTCGTCTGCGCAATCGTCTGCCCCGTCCGGGTTACCGCCGAGGCTGCCTTTTCGACCACCTCCCCCTCGATCTCCTGCTCCCCGAGGGCGTCGACCTTGACCCGAACCTTCTGCCCAACCGCGACATTGGCGATGTCTGTCTCATCCACTCGCACCTCGACGTTGATCACCGACATATCCGCGATGATCAGCAGGGGAGTCGACTGGAAGTTCGCGATGGCAAAGGTGCCCACCTGCACGATTGGCCCGACGACCACGCCGTTGATGGACGCAAACTGGGTGGTGCGTCGCAGCAGGTCGGACTGCTGCTCGAGGTTGGCCTGCTGCTGGGCGACGCGCGCCTGGGGGGCTCCCAGGAGAGCCTGAGTCTGCTTGACGCGAATCTCCGCGTCCCGCACCTGCACTTCCGCCTGCTCGGTTCGGGCCTTCGCCGCGTTGAGCGAGGCGGTGCTCGAGTCGAATCGCAATTTGGCGGTATCATAGCTCGACCGGGCCGTAATCCCCGCTTCCAGCAGGTCCGCGCTCCGCTTGAGTTCGATCTCGGCGTTGTTGCGTTCGACACGGGCCCGCTCCAGGTCCGCCTGGGCGCTGTTCAGTCCTGCCCGGGCCGTGTTGACCGCATTCTCCGCCGCGCTGACCACGGCCGTCTGATTGAGCAGGTCCGCCTGGGTGGCACGCAACGCCGCCTCCTGCGCCGCCGTCGAGGAGGCCAGCTGGGTGGGATCGACCCGCAGCAGCGGCTTCCCCTTCTCGATCTGGTCGCCTTCCTTGACGAAGACGTCGGTCACTCGCCCTGATACTTCCGCGGTCAGGTTGATAAACTGGACCGGTCGGACCTCTCCGTTCGCGGTGACTCGCGACTCCAACAGCGCCCGCCGGGCGACTTTGGCGACTTGTACCTCCGGGAGGTCCTGTCTTCGCGACAAAAAGCTTGCCACCCCGATGGCAATCACTCCCAGGAGCACGACGCTCCCGATCAATATCTTCTTATTCCGAGAAAACGCCATGCGTTCTGCTCCCTCCTGTGAAGCGCCCTTCTGATTGAGTCTCTCCCGCGGCAGCTCGCCTGTGTGATCCGACCTGTCCGCCATTCCGGCGGTCCCGACGGTTCTTCAACTGTTCGATCGACAACTTACCCGTACGCTCTCGGCAGGGCAGATGTTTCAACGATTCCTGCCGTCCATCTACCCGGTCTTGTCCGGTCTTGTCCGGTCTTGCCCTGTCGATCTTTCCACTCTACTCCACTAGTCATTCCCCTTGGTCCCAGGAAATGGGCCAGGCAACGGTGCCCTCACCGTTGATCCCGGGCGAGCCCATCTCCATTTCGAGACCACTGGACAAGACTACTGACCTTAGAACCAAGACCATAGAACCAAGACCATAGAACCATGACAACGCAATTCATTCATACCAGATCAGTTTGTCATCTTAAACGTCCGGATGAAAGCAAGACAAGTGAATGCTCTCCCGCATTCCGATTCTTCGAGGTCCGGCGACGGAACCCGCTGCGAGGCGTTGTCCGCTCAGTCGGTTCGCTGACCCATTCTCACCCGTTGACGTCACTATCGGTACCACAACAAGACAGAACGATGGCCACGGGGTGGCATTAACGCGTGTCCCATTTCGCCCTTCCAAACCTCTGTGCCCCTCTCGGCCGACCAGAGATCTAAAATGTGGTTGAAGTAAGAAGGGGAGAGTTGTATACTCCCGTCTGTTTGGTGATGGACCCGGTGGCTGCGCCTCACCCCCGCGCTTCCGCAGAACCGGCGTCAACGTCGAGGCTCCTGGATTCAAGGCTTCTGGATTCAATGCTTCTGGATTCAATGCTTCTCGATTCAATGCTTCTCGAGAAGACACACTGGCAGAGGGCTTTATAAAACTTTCTGTGTTGTCTTCGACCCATCAGGCATTCTCGTGTTCTTTCTCGTCGAATGTTTGGTGCTGTGGTCTGGTCTGTCCATTGCGCGCACAGCTGTGTGCGCACGAGTCCGTCAACTCCGAAAATTTTGACCGAGAGTTGGACCGGCTCCATGTGTGCCAACGTGCGAGGAATCACCGGGCTGGTAATTGCAACTTGTTGAACTTCTCACTGGTGTAACTGTCCACCTTTGGATCTGTCCGGATCGGTTCTGGCCTCCTGGTTCTCACTGCAAACCCCAGGAGTGTCTCCTCCCCCGACTGGCGGATTCCCTGCTGTCTGATCTGGTGCCCACTTATTGAGGATCTCCCCTGAAGAGGAGACGAACTGTGTCAGACCCACGGTGATCCCCGCAGGCATCTATGGCCTGCGTCGGAGGGATTTGCCCTGGAGATAAGCTGATCCGCAGACCAACCGTGGCGCTCACAGGCGTCCCGGGTTCGGGAACGATCAGACCAACTCCGATTGGGAGATCCAATTGGCAGGTGGACGCTGGTCTTCTTTGTTGTCGTTCGACCCCCCTCTCGCCGAGTGCTGAGCGCACTCGAAGTCTTGTTGGAGGAGAGACGTCTCTCTGTAGTCGAATGGGCGCATTGCCTGGCGGGTAAGATCGACCGCTCGTGCGATATCGCTGCCATTTTTCCAATTCCACAATCCGAGGAGGTTGGATTGAAACTCAGATTGCTAGTCAGCCTGTTGCTCCTGGTCGTAGGTGCGAGTCTTGCCGGATGGCTGTGGACATCCACCACCCATGGGCAATTGGTGCAGAATATCACCTACGACAGTCCGGTGGGGAGATTCACCCTCCCGACCAAGCTGGGAGTCGCGGATGGGAACTACTCGTTGGCCGAGTTGGCCTACTATACTCCCTCGAATGTCGTCAATGTCGGATCTTTAGCCGGGGATTCCGGGAATGGGTTCAGCGATCGCTACGATTTCGAGAATCTCAACGCGTTCAGCCTGCCACAAGCGGCCAATGAGGTCGGGGATCGCGACAGTCTCAACCCCCTCAATCAGGTCCTGATCGGTGGCATGCTCCGAAACCCCGGGTTTCGATTTGTCCATCCCGGCACATATCCATATGTCTGGCGGACCGGCTCGGCGACCGACCTGACCCAGACACGAGAGGTCACGGTCTTTACTTCGATCGACCACATCTTCGATCCCGAGATACCCGGCTATGGTCCCAACGCCGTCAATCCGCCACAGGGGGGCCTCGGAAACGTTGTCCTCGAAGCCTGTGAGTTCACCGTTTGGGGGACCAATGACATCGCCGAGGCCGAGCGGGCCGGCCGTACCCAGAACTACTTCGGCATTGGGGGGACTGGCGTCGCCCCGAACAATCGCTGGACGCAGGCGACTCTCAAATATCTGATCGCGGATGGCTACAAGGATTTCAATGGCGTCAGCCCGTTCACCGCACAACCGGCTGGCACCTCTCCCTCTCCCCAGGAAGGGGAGGACTTCTCTTCGCAGTGGGAGTTCCAGACTCCCGTCAAGTACGTCGCTGTCTATGCCAATCGGACGCGAGACGCCAGGTTTTATGTCGCCGACCAGGATG
>JBEIJP010000389.1:0-3803 GCA_040380245.1 Acidobacteriota bacterium
CAGAGGATCACCGCCCCCAGCGTCGTCGTTCCGAGAATGGCGGCCACGATCGAGAGGCCGCGGGATCCTTTCGGGAAGGCGACGGGACTCTCTCCCCACGTCGTCAGGGCGGTTGGGTCGACCGACTGGTCGACCTTCTCTCCGAGGAGGGCGATCTCCTCGCGCAGGGTCAGCATCGGACGCAACTCCGCGATCGCCTCCTGTCGGGCCCGGATCGTCTCCGAGCTGGTCTCGCTTCCCCTCAGCAACCAGGCGGCGAGCCGGTCTTCGCCGGCCCGCGTCTGTGCGCGGCAGAGCCGCTCGAAGAGGGAGCCTCTTCCCAACAGGTCCAGATCGTCGGCGTAGGGGTGGGTCGGGTCCTGGTAGGCCTCGCCCGTGCTCCCCGTTCCCGCCCAGCGGTCTTCCAGGCGGGCCAACCCCTCCTCGTGAAACCGGATGGCCCTCTTCAAGCGTGCCTGGCGACGATGAATTCGCTGATGAACGATGATCAGCCCGATGAAGAGCAGGGCCGGCACGAAGAGCCAGCCGACGCTGAAGATCCCCTCATAGGCGAGCGCGATCATCACCGGGATCGCCAGGAAGGCCGCTCGTCGGCCGATCCAGAGGCGACGGCTGATCGCCTCCGTCTCAGCGAGCGAGGCCGACCGTTCGTTCCGTCGCTGTTGATAGATCGCCGCGGGCCCCTCGGCTGGTCCTCTTTCCATCACCATTGCCTGCCTTCCTCCCCGTCGGTCTGTCTCGTCTGGTTACTGCTTCGGCAGGGCGAAGGCGACGTAGGACCCTCCGGAGGGCGCTCCTGACTTGCCTCCCCCGGCGGCGATGACGACGAATTGACGCCCATTGACGGCGTAGGTGGCCGGCGTCGCGTTTCCGGCGGCGGGCAGTGTCGTCTCCCAGAGCAGTTCGCCCGTCTTCTTATCGAAGGCGCGGAACTTCCGATCGAAGTTGGTCGCGCCGATGAAGAGGAGCCCTCCGGAGGTCAGCAGCGGACCACCGTAGTTCTCGCTTCCTGTCTTGCCCATTCCCCGGGCGACCAGCTGCGGATACTCACCGAAGGGAAGCTGCCAGACGATCCGGCCGTGGTGAAGATCGATTGCGCTGAGGGTCCCCCACGGCGGAGCGATCGCCGGGTACCCTTCCGGATCCAGAAACTTGTTGTACCCGTCCATGCCGTAGCGAAGGTCGACCCGAGGGTCGTCTGGACGAGCAGTGACGGTCACCGTCGACTCTCCCGTCAAGAGGTACTGGACGATGGCGTCGATCGACTCCGTCTCCAGTCGGATGAAGGCGGGCATCCGCCCCATTCCCTTGCGAATGATGGTCCGCAGATCATCGGTCTCGAACTTCTGCGGCAGTCGGGTCAGGGCAGGGAACTCCGGCGGGCTCCCCTTGAGATCGGCCCGGTGGCAGTCGGCGCACTCCCGGACGTAGAGGTCCCGCCCGTTGAGCCGCTTCTGGCTTGTCTCCTTGGGTACCAGACGCAGGATCCAGGCCATCTCGTTGGCATTGACGTAATAGAGGCCCGTGCTCGGGTCGAACGCCCCTCCGCCCCACTCCGCTCCTCCGTCGAAGCCGGGAAAGACGATCGTTCCGCCCAGACTTGGCGGGGTGAAGGGCCCATCGCTCTTGAGGCGTCGGAACTGTTCCAGCGCCGCCCGGTGTGCTTCCGGCGTGCGCCGCGTCAACATCTCCTCGGTCAGTCGCTGACGCGAGAAAGGGGGGGGCAGCGCGGGAAGGGGCTGGGTTGGGAAGAGCTTCTCCCCGTCCACCCCCTCGGTCGAGACCTTCACCTCCTCGATCGGGAAGAGGGGCCGCCCCGTCTCCCGCTCGAAGAGGTAGAGGTGACCGGTCTTGGTCGCCTGGGCGACCCCATCGATGAAGCGTCCACCGTGCTTGACGGTGACGAGGATCGGGGCCGTCGGAAAGTCCCGGTCCCACACGTCATGCCGGACCGCCTGAAAGTGCCACTTGCGCTCTCCCGTCGCGGCGTCGAGGCAGAGCAGGCTGTTGGCGAAGAGATTGTCCCCGTGCCGATTCGCCCCATAGAAGTCGAACGAGGCCGAGCCCGTCGGTGCGAAGAGCAGTCCACGCTTCTGGTCGACCACCATTCCGGCCCAGTTGTTGGCTCCTCCGCTGTACTCCCACGCGTCTTTCGGCCAGGTCTCGTAGCCGAATTCGCCGGGTTGGGGGATGGTGTGGAAGATCCAGCGGCGCTTCCCGGTTCGGACATCGTAGGCGCGCAGGTGCCCCGGGGCCGAGGGCAGCCGCTCGTTGACGAGGCTGCCGATGATGAGCAGATCCCGGTAGATCACGCCCGGCGTGGTCATCGTCACATTGACGTCCCGCAGGTCTCGATCGAGCCCCTCGCGCAGGTCGATCCGACCCTTCTCCCCAAAGCCTTCCGCCAGTCGACCGGTTCGCGCGTCGAGTGAGTAGAGGTGGGTCTGGTAGGCGAAGAAGATGCGCTCTTCGGCGCCGTCGGACCAATAGGTCAGGCCCCGATTGCGCCCTTTGCCGCGAGGCGCCGTGCCGCTGTGCGGGTCGAAGCTCCAGCGCTCCCGCCCCGTCGCCGCGTCGAGGGCGATGACCCGCATCTTTGGCGACGTCGCGTACATGACTCCGTCGAGAATGATCGGATTGCACTGCATCTCCGACCCCTCGAAGGCATCCCCCGTCTCGTACGTCCAGGCCACCTCCAGCTGCCTGACATTGCCCCGGTTGATCTGGGAAAGACGGGAATAGTGGGTATTGTCAGGCCCGCCGCCAAACATCGGCCAGTCGGATGGACGCGGGCTCTTCCTGACCTCCTGTTGCCCGGCGCCGATGCTCCCATTGACCAGCAGGCCAACCGCCAGCCCGCCGAGCAGCAGCATGGCAGTCCAGATCCGTCGGCTTCTCCTCGTTCCTGATCGCATACTTCTGGTGATCCTCCGTTCTTCCATTCCGTGCGGCCATTCGCCCCGGTCTCTATTTTTTGAGGGCCCGCCCGGCGTAGACGCCGGTGGGCTGACCGTCTTCCAGCGCCAGTCGACCATTGATCAGCACGTAGCGCATTCCGACCGAGACGGCGGTCGGATCCTCGTAGGTAGCGCGCTCGGCGATCGTCGCCGGATCGAAGACGATGACGTCCGCATAGTAGCCGGCGGCGAGGGTTCCCCGCTCCGGCAGGCGGAGAGACTGGGCGACCTGCCGGCTGCTCGCCTCGATCATCCGCGGCAGGCCGATTACGCGACGCGTCAGCACGTAGTCCCGAATTTTCCGTGGATAGGTGCCGAATTTACGGGGATGGCCCGCCGAGCCGTCGCTTCCGGTCATGACCCAGGGTTGCTTCATCAGCCGTTCGATATCTTGCTCGTTCATGTTGAACGAGGCAACCCCGGCCCCCCCGTCGCGGATAATGTCGATTGCGACATCGATCGGGGCCCGGCCCCGCTGGCGCGCGATCTGGTCGAGCGTCTGACCGACGAGCTTCTGGTCGCGGGTGCTGGTGATCAGCAGGGAGGCCGGCCCGCCGCGTCGCTGAAGGTTGACCTCCATCTCGCGGACCAGCCGGGCGCGGACGGTTGAGTCGTCGAACCGCTTCCAGAGGGCGGCCGTGCCGCCCGCCTCCGCCCAGCGCGGAACGAGGGCGGCGGTCAGGCTCGTCCCGGAAGCGGTGTAGGGGTACTGATTGGCGGTGACCTCAACGCCTGCCGCCCGTGCCCGCTCGATCAGCTGGATCGCCTCTCCGGCTTTCCCCCAGACATCGACCCCGAGCATCTTGAGGTGCGAGAGGTGGATCGGCAGCCCCGCCTCCCGGCCGA
>JBEIJP010000390.1:0-3784 GCA_040380245.1 Acidobacteriota bacterium
GGTCGGGGTGATCCGGTCGAGGACCCCTCGACGAACGTAGAGCAGCGCGACGCCATCCGGCCCCAGCAGAAACTTGTGCGCGTCGGCGGCCAACGCGTCGATCTGACACGCCTCGACGTCGAGCCGCAGCGCGCCGAGGCCCTGGATGGCATCGACGACGAAGAGGACTCCCCGTTCGCGGCAGTACCGGCCGATCGTCACCAGGTCGTTACGGAAGCCGCTGGCGAACTCGACGAAGCTGAGCGTGACGACACGGGTCCGGTCGTCGATCGCCGCCAGAATCTCCTCCGTCTCGAGGCGAGCGTGGCGTTCCGGGACGAGGCGCAGTTCGACCCCGTAGGCGGGTCCGAGGCGCTGCCAGGGCAGGAGGTTCGACGGGAATTCGCAATCGGCCGAGACGACATTGTCGCCGTGTTCCCAGGCAATGCCATTGGCGATGAGAGCCAGTCCGGTCGAGGTGTTCGGGGCGAAGGCGATCTCATCCGGCGCCGCGTGGATCAGTCGCGCAGCGGAGCGGCGAACGGCTTCGACCGCCTCCCCCCATTCGCGATAGCGCACCAAACCTCGCTCCAACAGGTCCGTGGTGTAGGCGGCCATGCGCTCATGGACAGGAAGGGAGATCGGGCTGACCGCCGCGTGGTTGAGGTAGACGTAATGGTTGGTGACGGGGAAGAGCTGCCGGATCGTCTCGTTCACCGCCCCTCCCGCGAAGAGGGCCGTCCATGAAAGCAGAGATCGAAGGCCGGTCGGACCTCGCCGACCGGCAGCTTGCGATGGTTGGTCACCTGGGAGCGCGCATAGGCCGCCAGGGAGTCTGGGATTCCTGACTCGAAGAGTCCAAGCTGGCGTAGGGTCTCGAGGACGACCGGGTCACGGGCGCGTCGGGTGTCGCCGTCTTCGATCTTGATGGCGATGCCCAGCCCGCGCGGGTATCGCGGGCACGGCAGGAGTCCGAGGAGTTGCACGCCCTCGGCGCCGACCTTCGAGACGATCTGGCCGGGGAGGGCTCGCATGAGGTCTGTATCGAGCCGCTGCCGGGTGCCGCCGACCATCTCCGGGGCTTCGAGCATGGCCGCGACCACCCGTCGGGCAGCCTCTCGTGAGCCCTCCGAGAGGTCATCCGGGGGGGCAACAAGGCGGGCATAACTCCGTGCCATCGCCTGCAGGGAAACAGCGAAGACAGGGGCACTGCAGCCGTCAACCGCGATTCCCACCTCCTCCTCCCGAACCCCGGCGAATTGGGCCAGGCGAGCCAGGATCATCCGCTGAATGGGGTGGGTCGGATCGAGATAGGTCTCGGCCGGAGCGCCCACGTGGCGAGCCAGCGCGAGCATCCCGGCGTGCTTGCCGGAGCAGTTGTTGTGGAGAAGATCGGGGCGCTCCCCCGCGGCACGGAGCGCTTTCGCCGTCCCTTCATCGAACGGCATGTGGGTGCCGCACTGCAACAGCTCGACCGGGAGGGCGGTCTTGACCAGGATCGAGCCGACCACCTCGCGATGGATCGCCTCTCCGCTGTGGGAGCCAATGATAACCGCCAACTCGACGGGGGTCAGGCGATACCGATCCGCTGCCCCAGATTCAATCAGGGGGATGGCTTGGAAGGGTTTGGCGGCGGAGCGATAGAAGACTCGGGACGAGACCCTCCCAAGGCTCGCCACCGCCTCGCCATCGCCAGAGATGACGACGATCGCCCCGCGGTGAGCCGATTCGACCTCGCCGCCTCGCGTCACCTCGACCACCACCGGCCAGTCCAATGGAAATGCACGGGGGACCGATTCCGGCGACGCCGGATCGGAAGCGTACTGTTCAGAATGAGGATCGGTCTGCATCATCACCGCATCATACCCGAGCCGGCGAGCGCAAGACCAGTCGGAGAGGCTCTACCCTCGCTCCCAATCGCTACTGCGGCGACGGCGACGGCGGGGGAGGCTGACGAATGGTCAGTTGCCGATCGGGGAGCGGACTCAGGACGCTCTGGACGTGGCCGTTAGGCCACTCGATGACCAGTCGATCGACCTGGGTCGACGAGCCCAGCCCGAAATAGATGCGTGGATCACTCGCGCTGAGATAGCTCCCGTCGCTCTGGACGTGCCGCCAGAGCGTCGGCTGCCCTTTCCGCTCGAGGCCGACCCGGGCGCCCATCCCCCACCGATTGGTCCGCTGTGCCGGATCCCCCACCCGCCGAACTGCCAGCCAGTGAGGCCCCCCCCCGGCGGATCTCCGCGCCTGATTGAAGAGAAGCCTCGCCGGACCGCGGTTGTTGGTGATCAGCAGGTCGAGATCGCCATCGTTGTCGAGATCTCCAAAGGCGAGCCCCCGGCTGATCTCCTGCCGTGCCAGAATCGGCTCCTCCTCGGGGGGAACTTCGCGAAAACTCCCGCCCCGTCCCTCGTTGCGAAAGAGCTGGTTGCGCTGTCGGAACGGATCCAGCTCCCCCTGGCGGGCAACGAGTCGCGTCACTGCTCCGTTGGCCGCGAAGAGGTCGAGCCAGCCGTCCAGGTCGACATCGAACCAGCCGACGCCGAAGCCTGTCGAGAGGAAGCTGTCCCGCCCAATCCGCGATCCGTCCGAGTCGTCGTCGAAGAAGCCTGTCCCCCCACCCAGGTTGCGGAAAAGGGTGAATCCCTCCCGCGTCAAATTGGTCACCAGCAGGTCTAGATCTCCATCGTTGTCGTAGTCGCCCCCCGTCACCCCCATGCCCGCCCGGGGAGCACCTGTCATGGCGTAGGCGACTCCGGCGAGCAGCCCCTGCTCGCGAAAGGTTCCGTCCTTCTGATTGATCCAAAGGAGGTTGGCCGCGCCGTCATTGGCGACATAGAGGTCCGGCCAGCCATCGCCATTGAAATCGCCGCTGACGACCCCCAGTCCGGGTCCGACGGCGCTGGCGATCCCGGCGGCGCGGGTGACGTCCTCGAAGGTGCCGTCGCCTCGGTTGCGATAGAGCCGATCGCCGATCGGCCGGTGGGCCGCCGGCGTGCAATAGTCCGGTTCGCCTGTCGGAGCGTAGCAACGCTTATGGGTGCGCACGGTGAAATCGACATAGGCGGCGACGTAGAGGTCGAGGTCGCCATCCCGGTCGTAGTCGACGAAGGAGGCGCTCGTCGTCCAGCGGGAATCGCGGATTCCCGCAGCCTGGCCAACCTCGGTAAAGGTGCCATTCCCGTTGTTCCGGAAGAGGAGATCTGGCCCGACGGAGGTCACGAGGAGGTCTGGGTCTCCATCATTGTCGATGTCGCCGACCGCAACCCCCATCCCGTACCCGCCGGCGACCAGTCCCGCCTTCCCGCTGACATCGGTCAACCGCACCCGGCCGCCCGGGATCAGGTCGTTGCGCAGGAGTCGATGTCTTGCCCGCCCTTCCACCGGGCGATCGGCATCGGTCAGCGTCCCGCCATCGACCAGAAAAAGGTCTAGATCGCCATCCCCATCGAAGTCGAAGAGCGCCCCTCCCGCCCCCATGATCTCGGGCAGGTAGAGTTCCGCCGTCTCCCCGGCACGGTGGATAAAGGTCAACCCGACCTCCTCCGTTCCATCCTGCAGCAATGGTCGCTCGACCGGCCACGCGGAGGACGAAAGAACCGGGAGGAACCCGACAAGCAGCCAGACGAGGGGGGGAAGGCCTCGCCGAGGGCCGCGCCGCGCCATCTCCCCTGAATCAGAGCAATCGATCGGCATGGCTCCTCCCTTTCACTGTCGCGTCAACACCTGGAGATCCCGCTCAATCCGGGTCGCCAGGGACGTCAATCGATGGGTCGTCGCGAGACGGTAGGCGCGCTGAAGGTAC
>JBEIJP010000391.1:0-3782 GCA_040380245.1 Acidobacteriota bacterium
CCATCTCTCCTCGACCATCTCTCCTCGACCATCTCTCCTCGACCATCTCTCCTCATCCATCTCTCCTCATCCATCTCTCCTCATCCATCTCCCCTCATCCATCTCCCCTCATCCATCTCCCCTCATCCATCCCCTTTCATCCACCTCCCCTCATCCATCTCCCCTCATCCACCTCGCCTCATCCATCTCGCCTCATCCATCTCCCATCATCCATCGCCTTTCATCCATCTTCCCCTCAGTCGTCTCCATTGGACAGATTGCAACATAGGCGAAAATGCTGGCCAGTTCCCTTCTGAAAGCGGCCAATACGAGGGTGGTCTGCAGTCAACTGTCCCGTCGATTGCGAGCGAAGAATGAACGGGTCATGTTTCGATTGGCGAGGACGGTTGGCAAGTCGCGTGGCCATGACGGAAAATGATCACTCTGAAACATCGGTCACTCTGACGGGTAACTGTCAACGGCCTGGGCAAGATCTACCCTGGAGAAGTGTCAATGAGATCCTGTTTCGTCGCCATCGTGATCTTCCTCAGCCTTGCGCCAATGATCCCAGCGCAGACGAGCTCAAAATACGTGGGACAGATTATTTGTTGTGAAGAGTGTTGGGTGAGAGCGGATCGGAAAACGACTCCATTCGGAACGCCGGCCGACCTGGCCAAGGCGGCGGAGTGTGTTGGGAATGGGGACCCGACGCTGCTGGCTGTCACGGACGAGAAGGGGGCGACGTCCTTCTATCAGTTGGAGGAGGGGCGATTTAAAAAGCCGAACCGAACCTGGCTGGAATCGATTGGCAGCCGCGTTGCAGTGAACGGGGTGGTGCGCATCAGGAAAGCGCGGCGCTACATAAAAGTCGACAGCCTCGAGGTGCTGGCGACCCCCCAGCAGATTGCCCCCGCCCCGCCGGTCATCGGGACCGAGGCCGAGCTGGTCCTCCAGGATCTCCTGGGCACGGAGCAGAGGCTGAGCGCGCTTCGCGGGCGGGTCGTCATCCTCAACTTCTGGGCAACCTGGTGCGGACCTTGCGTCCAGGAGATGCCGGACCTCGTCTCGATTCAGAATCAGTATGCCGCACTGGGAGTGCAGGTCGTCGGCGCGTCTGCCGATACCCTCGCCGAGCAGAAGGCGGTGCGGGAGTTTATTGCCCGAGCAAAGATCAACTTTCCGATCTGGCTGGGGTCAACGACCGTCGAGATGGCTCGATTTGGTCTTGGCCCAGCCCTGCCGGGCACTGCGGTGATCGGACGCGATGGGAAGATCATCGCCGTCACCCAGGGGGTCATCAAAGAGGCGGACCTGAGAGAGCTGCTCGATCGACTCATCGCCAAATCAGAGCGGGAAGCCAGGATACAGATTGCGCAGATGAAGAGCGCGGCGGCGAGCGAGACGTCGAGTGTGCCCAGTTGACCACTCTGACCCGGAGAGGGCCGCGCCGTGAGCGGGGCCGCCAACGCAGACCAAGAGAAGTGGACGTTCGGGCTGCGCCTCATTCCGGGGGCCATTCCCCGTGCGAGTCTTCGGACGACCCTCACCTACCGTCTCCATCCCCGCCTGTCGGCCGGGATTGAAGTCAATCCACGGGCTGACAGCACGGGGGGCCGGATCAGTCCCCTCGTCAACTGGCTGGCCCTCACCGAGACCCGGAGTCGTCCGGCACTGATCCTCGGCACAAGCTCGGACCGCATCGGCACCCCCACCGGCCAGTCGTTCTATGCCACGCTCAGCAAAAACCTGAAGCGGGAATCAGGACTACCCATCGCCCCGTACCTCGGGGTAGCCTTCAGCACCTTCGAGCGCCGCTGGCTGCCTGTGGCAGGACTCAACGTGCAGCTTACGCCGAGCATCTCCACGACCGTCAGCTTTGATGGTGTGCGCATCCACCCCCTCCTCAACTACCGGCGGGGACGTCATGTCTTCTCCTTCATCCTCGCCTTCAGCAATACTCCGGGAGCGAGCTACAGCATCATCTTCTAAGACATCACCGGTCTTGATCTGCTTTCATCTCCGGTCGCTGATTTCTCAGAGCGAAGATCCCGGCTCGCCGGCGAGGCCAATGTCGCGTCGGTACTGCATTCCATCAAACTGGATCGCCTCGACCGCACGGTAGGCGAGGGCGGTCGCTTCGGGGAGGGTCGCCGCGCGAGCCGTCACACCAAGGACGCGCCCCCCGTTGGTCAGGACGGCCTGCCCATCGGCGGAGCGCCTCGTCCCGGCGTGGAAGAGGACGACTCCGGGCAGGGCCGCGGCCGCCGCCAGCCCCGTGATCGGCTTCCCCTTCTCGTAGGCCCCCGGGTATCCACCCGAGGCCAGCACGATGCAGGTCGAGACCTCGTCGCTCCAGCTGGGGACGACACTCCCCAATTGCCCGGCAGCCACGGCAAGGGCCAGCTCGGCAAAGTCGCTCTCCAGCCGCCGCAGGATCGCCTGCGTCTCGGGATCTCCGAAGCGGACATTGTACTCGAGAACCTTTGGCCCCTCCGCGGTCAGCATCAATCCACAGTAGAGCACGCCACAGAAGGGAAAGTCCTCGGCGCGGGCCCCGGCGAGACTCGGCTCGACGATCGTCGCGCGAATCACCGCTTCCAGCGCCGGATCGAGCAGCTCCGAGGTCGAATAGGCGCCCATGCCGCCCGTGTTGGGGCCCGCGTCTCCGTCGAACGCCCGCTTGTGGTCCTGGGCGACCGGCAGCGGCAGGTAGTCGACGCCGTCGCTCAGAACGAGGTAGGAGATCTCCCGCCCCCGCAGGCACTCTTCGAGAAGCAGACGGTCCCCGGCGCTCCCGAGACTCCGATCGACCATCAACGACTCGACAGCCGCGAGCGCCTCGGCCTCATCGGCAGCGAGGATGACCCCCTTGCCGGCTGCCAGCCCCTCGGCTTTGAGCACCAGCGGGTAGCCGAAGAGCCCCGACCTGACGGCCTCCCGCGCCTCTTCCGCGCTGGAGACGATCCGACACGCGGCCGTCGGAATTCCGTGGCGCAGCATGAACTCCTTGGCGAAGACCTTGCTGCCCTCGAGGCGTGCCGCCGCTCGGCCTGGGCCAAAGACTGCGATTCCCTCCGCCTCCATCCGGTCGGCGATCCCGTCGACCAGAGGCTGTTCCGGCCCGACCACGACCAGGTCGACCCCCTCGCGGACGGCCAGCTCGACCAGCGGGTCAACCGCCGTGCTTGCCGGCCGCACCACCTCGGCCAGCTCCCCGATCCCCGCGTTTTCGGTCGCGGCCAGCACACGATCCACCCGCGGACTCTGACGCAACGCCCAGACCAGCGCATGCTCCCGACCCCCGTCTCCCAACACCAGCACCGTCATCCCTCTTCGCTCCATTGGTCCTCTCCCCTTCCCTCTTCCTACCAGGGGCACACTCACCCCGATCTCTTCTCTGATTCGTTACCGTAGTGGAAGAGTCTACGACAAGTCAACGATCGCGCGTCCTCTCGTCCCGCCGGGAACATCCCGCTTCCAATGAGCTCTGCAAAATAGATCTGAAAAAAGATGGAACCATTCCTCAGGGAAGACGTTTCGGGGATGTGTGTATAGTTTGTGATTGAGGTGGTCAGCATTTGTTGGTCACCTCTATTTTTTTTGCCCGCCTGAACCATCCCTCTCCCGCATCGCTCCTCCACTCAACTGAGGCCAATCCTCATTTTCCGATTCCACGAGAAGCCGCAAACCATGCCCGGGAGGATCGACCTCTGCGAACCGGTTGAGGTCCTCTCCGCTGGTGCTCTCTGGTGTTGCGCGGTCACTTTGGCCCTGGTTGGCGGCATCTTGGCTGAAGGCGGGGA
>JBEIJP010000392.1:0-3782 GCA_040380245.1 Acidobacteriota bacterium
CCCTGGGCTGGTATGCGCCGCCCCTTCAGGGCGGAAGCTGACGCAACCCTCCTGCTTGTCTCTCGCGCAAACAGACTGTGGTCCAACAACGAGAAGTTTGTTTGAGGGGTTATTCAGATGTCGGCCTCCTCTCTGTTTTGTCAACCCGAATCAGTCATGATCGACTTTGCAAAAGCCCTGCGTAGGGGGAGGGAGGCAGGGAGATTGGATTGACCTTGAGGGGAGAGTGGACGGATAATCCGGGCTGCGCTTGGGAGAGTCATCCCAGTACCAAGAGATGAAAGAGAGAAGCAATGAACGGCAAGCGGGTTCTAGGCCTATCCTTGACGGTGATGGCGGTGGCGGCAATGGGCTGGCCAGCGTCGAGAGCGTGGCAGGAGGGGAAGCGGAGGGACCCGTTTGAAGAGACGTGGAAGCCCTTCTTCCGGGAGAACTGCGCGGGGTGCCACAACGGGAAGCAGGCGGCGGGGGGGTTGAACCTCGAGGAGTACAAGGACGCGGCCGCTGTCCTGGCGCACCGGGAGACGTGGGAGAACGTCTCGCAGCGGCTGTTGGCGGGGGAGATGCCGCCGAAGGGAGCGCCGCGTCCGGACCCGGCGGCCGTCAAAGCGGTGACGGGGTGGTTGGAAGGGGAGTTTGCGCGGGCGGATCGGGCGATGCGGCCAAACGCGGGGCGGGTGACGGCGCGGCGGCTCAACCGGGCCGAGTATGACAACACGATCCGGGACCTGTTGGGGGTCGATCTCGGCCTGGCGGAGGAGTTTCCGCAGGACGATTCGGGATACGGGTTCGACACGATTGGAGACGTGCTCTCGCTGCCGCCGGTCCTGATGGAGAAGTACCTGGTGGCGGCGGAACGGGCGGCGGAGGCAGCGATCTATGGACCGGAGGTGCGCAAGCCGAGCCTCTTCCGGCTGCCGTCGCCAAACCGGAATGTCGTCGCCGAGCGGGAACCGCGCCACGAGTACGACCGGAGCGGATTGACGTTGCCGAATGCGCTGCATCTGACGTGGCGCTTTCCGGTCGAGGCGGAGTATCTGTGGCGGATCTTCCTGGGAGGGGAGCGGCCGGCGGCCTCGGATCCAATCGAGCTGGTGCTCTGGATCGACGGGGTCGAGGTGCAGACGACGCGGTTTGACGCCGAGGATAAGGCGAGTTTCGAGGACGACCACCAGGATTTCGGAGCGATGATGGTTGAGTTGCGCCAACGGGTTCCCGGGGGGAAGCACTGGATCGCGATCTCGATCCGCAATCTTTATGAGGGGTTGCCGGCGTCGTACGGCGGGCCCAATCCGGCGCGGCGGCCGCCGCGGGTCGTGCCGCCCTTCCGCACGCCGCCGCAGGTGACGCCGGAGCGGGCGGCGGAGTTGAAGCGGCAGTACGAGGCACGCTGGGCGCGCAAGCGCCCGGTCAACCTCGCGCGGATCAGCCGGCTGGAGATCGGCGGCCCCTACGAGGCGCGGCGCGGGCCCTCGGCCGCGAGTCGCGAGGCGGTCTACACGTGTGGGCACGAAGATCCGGACGCAGTGGGGCACGGGGTGGTCTGTGAGCGAAAGATCCTGGGGGAGCTGGCGCGGCGGGCGTGGCGACGACCAGTGACCGCCGCCGAGCTGGCGCGGCTGCGCGGGGTCGCGGCCGAGACGAGGGCGCGTGGTGGCAGTTTCGAGGAGGGGCTCTCGGTGGCGATTCAGGCGCTGCTCGTCTCGCCGCACTTTCTCTTCCGGATCGAGCAGGATCGGCAAGCGGGGCGAGAGGGTGCAGACCTTCGGCTGACGGATCACGAAGTGGCAACGCGGCTCTCCTATTTTCTGTGGAGCAGCCTGCCGGACGCGCGGCTGCGGCGACTGGCGGACGAGGGGCGGCTCAACCGACCGGCGGTGCTGGAGTCGGAGGTGCGGCGGATGCTGCGCGATCCCAAGGCACGGGCGCTGATCGAGAACTTTGCCGGGCAGTGGCTGGAGTTGCGCAAGCTCGAATCGGTCAAGCCGGACACGAAGCGCTTCCCCGCCTTTGACGAATATCTGCGCCTCTCGATGCGCGAGGAGACCGAGACGTTTCTGGCGGCGATCCTGCGGGAGGACCGGCCGGTGACGGAGCTGATCGGGGCCAATTACAGCTATCTCAACGAGCGGCTGGCGGCCTTCTACGGGGTCGCGGGGGTGACCGGTCCGGCGTTTCGGCGGGTCGACTTCGGGCCGGAGTCCCGGCGCGGAGGGCTGCTGACCCAGGCGAGTTTCCTGACGGTCTCGTCCTACTCGACGCGGACCTCGCCGGTGCTGCGCGGGAAATGGATCCTCGAGAACATCCTCCACACGCCTCCCCCTCCCCCGCCGCCCGGAGTGCCGGCGCTCGATGAGGAGGCGGGAGGGTCCGCAGCGACGATGCGACAGCGGCTGGAGGAGCACCGGCGGAACCCGACGTGCGCCTCGTGCCACGCACGGATGGACCCGCTCGGGTTTGGACTGGAGAACTTCGATGCCGTCGGACGGTGGCGCACGCTCGACGGCGAGGCGCCGATCGACGCCTCGGGGACGCTCCCCGATGGGCGCTCGTTCGAGGGGCCGGACGCGCTGCGCAAGATCATCCTCGCCGAGCGGGAGGCCTTCGTCACCGGCCTGGTCGAGAAGCTGCTGACCTATGCGCTCGGGCGCGGCCTGGAGCGAACCGATCGGCCGGTGGTACGCTCGATCGCCCAGCGGACCCTCGCGGAGGGAGCGCGTCCGACAGTAATGATCGCCGAGATCGTCCGCAGCCTGCCCTTCCGCTATCGGCGGGTGGAGAGCAATCAACGACAACAGACAGCAAGGAGGCAGCCATGAGCCGGATCATCACCCATCAGCATCTCTCGCGCCGGGCCGTGCTGCGCGGGCTGGGAGCCACCATCGGGCTGCCCCTGCTCGACGCGATGGTCCCCGCGCTCGGCACGGGCACGCGCAAGGTAGCCGCAGCCACCCAGGGAGTGGCCCGGCTGGCGTTCGTCTATGTCCCGAACGGGATCGTCATGGAGGACTGGACGCCGACGACCACCGGGAGCGACTTTGCGTTGCCGCGGCTTCTGCAACCCCTCGAGAAGCTGCGGGGGGAGCTGCTGGTCCTCTCCGGGCTCGACGACCACAATGGAAAGGCGCTCGGGGACGGCGCGGGGGATCACGCGCGGGCGGGGGCCTCGTTCCTCACCGGGGTGCATTGCAAGAAGACGGCGGGAGCAGACATTCGCGGGGGGGTCTCGGCCGATCAGATCGCCGCGCAGCTCCTGGCGGGGCGGACGCGTTTCGCCTCGCTGGAGGTCGGCTGCGAGGACTCGCGCACGGTCGGGAATTGTGATTCGGGCTACAGTTGCGCCTACACCAACAGCCTCTCGTGGCGCACGCCGACGACCCCGATGCCGCCGGAGATCAACCCGCGGCTGGTCTTCGAGCGGCTCTTCGGGACGGAGGATCCGAGCCTCCCGGCGGAGGTGCGGGCACGCCGCCGCGCGAGCCGGCGCAGCATCCTCGACCTCGTCCGCGAGGAGACACAGGGGCTGACTCGCCGCCTCGGCGCCGCCGACCGGCGCAAGATCGACGAGTACCTCTTCGCCATCCGCGAGATCGAGACGCGCATCGCGCGCGCCGAGGCCGATGGCGAGGACGTCCCCGCGCCGACGATCGAGAAGCCGGCGGGGATCCCAACCTACCTGACAGAGTATGCCGGGCTGATGTACGACCTCCTGACGCTGGCCTTCCAGGCCGACCTGACGCAGACGGGCGCGCATTAAAAGCTCATCGCCGACGTGCTCGCGC
>JBEIJP010000393.1:0-3782 GCA_040380245.1 Acidobacteriota bacterium
GGGGAGGACCTGGAAGAGTCCAACCAAGACCAGGGCGGCGAGCGGGAGAAGCAGCGGTTGACGCGGCAGATACGATCGGCCTTGGAAGGCTTGTCGCCAGCACCAGAGCACCAGCCCAAGCAGGACGAGCAGCTCCCACAGCGCGGTCGACCACACCTCCACCGAGCCATACGGCAGCGGCGTCAGAACGACCAGCAAGAGAATGAGCGTGTAGATCAGCTTCCCCAGCACCGTTGACTCCTTCCCTTCCCTTCCGGCGCGGCCACTTCGTCTGCCGCGCACCCAGTCGGGAGAAACATTCAGTGTCGCTTCCGCGTCCACGGGCGCGAGCCTACGCGAATCCGCACCCAGTGACGGAACGGAGCGATTCTCTGCCGCGCCCGGCGCGTCTCGAAGCTGGAATAGACCCGCAGCCCGAACAGATAGAGCCCCACCAGCAACAAGCCAACGCCGACGGTCGCCGCCCGACCACGGAGCAAGAGCCCTCCCAGCACGACCAGGTAGAGCGGAAGGAGGTAGCTCAGATCGTGCAAAAAGGCACGCCAGACTCCCCGGAGCAATGTCCCCCAGGATCTTCCGCGACGACCGGAAGCAGACGTCACCGACTCGCCGGGCATGACGAGCACGGTCGGCGCCGGATCGGAATCCTGATGGGCAGCGGGTCGCGGAGGGTGTGACATCTCAGTCGTCTCCTGAAATTCCGCGCGGCATTGTACTGGGTTTACCGCCAAAGGAAAATCAGCGCTCGTCCCTTTTCGAGGCGTCTGGAGCCAGCTCTCGCCGCCCCGGGGCAGTGTCTGGGCAGAGGGCGAGCGAGAGGCTGTCGAGCCAGATTCGCCCCTCGATGGCGCAGAACGGATCGGCGCAGGGAGGACGTTGGAGCCGAACGGTCAGGGCCTCGGTGGCCGGGCCGGTTCGAACTCGCAGGATCTGCTCCGTCCACTCGGCCAGTTCGGCGGGAAACGGAGGAGTGGCGGCATAGGCGCCTCCGGAGCGACCGAGGTCTCGCTCCGCCACCGGGTCGAGCAGCTCCAGTCGCGGCAGGCTCAGGCTCATCAATCCCTGCGTTCGCAGAAAGAAGCGGAGACAGTAACTGCGATTGGGTAAGGCGGGAATGGTCTGCGAGGCGATCGTCGCCGGCTGGTTGCTCTCGAGCTTGAAGCTGACACGCAGGCTCTGGTCTCCCGCGTAGGGCTCCTGCCGATCGAGCGTGGTCCGGACCCCGGCGCCCGGGCTGATCCGCCAATCGAGGAAGGGCGCCGTCGAATGGAGGGCGACGCGCCCCTCAAAGCCGCCATTGACGAGGAGAGAGTCGGCATCCGGGCCGGGTCGGTCGGGAAGATCGAGCGCCTGCCAGACGCGATAGGCCTCGGCGTACCGACCAAGGGCCATCAGGCTGTTGGCGAACTCGCGCCCTTCCTGAACCCCTGGCGTGGCCAGTCGTGCCCAGAGATCGAGGCCCGCTTGCGGCTGGTTGCGGCGGACGAGCAGGATCGCCATCCGGGCGAGGACGTCTGGAGAAGGCGCCAGCGCGTCGGCAATCGCCACAGCGTCGCCCCGATAGGCGGCCCAGGCATAATCGAAGATCAGGGGAAAGGCCGCAGGGCGAATCGCCAGCGCTGCCCGCATCTGCTGGAACGCCGCGTCGCGCTCCGCGCCGGATCGCAGAAGGTGATTGCCAAACGCCCAGTGGGTCTCAAAGTAGTTCGGAGCCAGGGCGAGTGCGCGCGTGAAAGCGGCGCGGGCTGCCGTCGCGTCGAGGGGGAGATCGCCCCGCAGTTCGGCGGGCAGATCACGACCATCGGCGCCTGTCCGATCGAGGGCTCGTCCAAGGGCCAGCCAGTTGCGGTAATCGGCCGGAGCCAACCGAACCGCCCACGCGACATCGGCTAACGCCCGGTCCGCGTTGGCGGACTCGCCCGATTCGCCCGATTCAGTGGCCAGGGCCAGCTCCAGGCTCGCCCGCCGCAACCGGGCCGTCGGATCGTTCGGTTGTAACGCGATGGCGCGGTCGAGCGCCTCCCGCTGCCCCTCCAACGCCAGGCCGGGCAACCGCTCGACCGAGTAGGTCAAGCTCTCGCTGATGGCGAAGCGGATGATCGACCAGGCGAGCCAGGCTCCGCCAATCGTCACCAGCAACGCGAACAGGACTCGCAGACTGCGCCGCAGCCAGGATCGCGCCGCCCCGCGCATTCGTCACCTCCTTGCCCTCTCCACTCCCCCCGTCGAGGAGCGGTTCTTCTCGCTTCACCGAAGAGGAATGGCCTTGTTCGCAGACCATCTCCCCTCCGCTCTGTCGACACTCTGCCGGCAGATCCCTGCCCGGGAATCCACAGGGTAGCCAATTGACAGCCAATCGACAAGCCGCCATACTGAACCGACGTCTGAACCACGCAGATGTTGCATCGATTGAAGATACCAGTGCAGCCCCTGGAGAAAACCGCTCCGCGGAGAGCCCGGTTTGGCAGGATCATTCAGGACAGACTGAACAAGCTGAACAGACTGAACAGGCTGAACAGGCTAAACAGAGAAGACTGGACGAGAAGGAGGAACAGATGAGCCGAACCAGCAGCGTCGATGGAGCTGAAACGCGGTCCTCGCGAGGTGCCACTTCGGGGAGACGAGTCGTCGGCCACCTCCTCTGGCTCCCGCTCCTGGTCATGGCTGGCCTGGGCCAATCGCCGACGCCCCCCGTCGAGCCTCCGAGCGCCCCGCCGGCGAGCACGGTCCCCTCCTCTGCTTCCGGCAGCCCGGTCAGGGCCGGGATCGAACGAATCCCGGAGACCTCGCCCCGCGAGGACAACAGCTACCGCATTGGCCCGGGAGACCTGCTCGATGTCCGCGTCTACGGACGCGCCGAGCTGACGCGCGAGGTGCGTGTCACCAATGAAGGACGAATCCGACTGCCCTTCCTGGAGGAGGTCCTGGTCGCCTGCCAGACGGAGGCCCAGCTGGCGGAAAAGATCGCGACGCAGTACCGGAAATACTTGCGGGATCCCCAGGTCGATGTCTTCGTCCGTGAATACAAGAGCCAGCCTGTTTCGGTGATTGGTTCGGTCATGCAGCCGGGTCGGTTTCAATTGCAGCGACGTGTTCGTCTGCTGGAGCTGCTGACCTTCGCGGGTGGTCCGGGAGGAAGCGCTGGGGGCGTCGTCCACATCATCCGGGGGACAGCGCCGGACTTCTGTGAGGCGCAGACGGAGGCCATTCAGGCGGTTCCCGCGGTCTCACCCGCCGAGTCCTCCTCCCGTTCGAGCGCGGTCGACCAGTCTCTCGCCGCCAGCCAGGCGACCATTCCCATCTCGATCGATCACGGCGATGCCCAGTTGGTCGCCTACCGGCTGCGGGATGTCCTGGTCGGAAATCCGGACTCGAACCCCTACGTTCGCCCCGGGGACATCATCAGTGTTCCAGAGACAGACCAGGTCTTCGTGACGGGCGCCGTCATCAAGCCCGGCGCCATTCCGATGCGGAGTCGGCTGACGCTCCTCCAGGCGCTGGGCATCGCCGGGGGATTTCAGCCCGATGCCTCCCGCTCGCGCGTCCGGGTGATCCGGCTCGATCCTCAGACCCGAACCCACCAGGAGATCGTCTACAATGTCGACGAGATTCAACGACGCAAGGCAGAGGACGTCGTGCTGCTGCCCAATGACGTGGTTCACGCGCCCTCCTCGATGCCGAAGAGTATGGGAAGAGGGATTATGGGGGTGAGTCTCAACATGCTGAGCACCATTCCATTCCTGATCATGCGGTAATCGAGGAGCGAGGGAGAGAGAAAGAGA
>JBEIJP010000394.1:0-3767 GCA_040380245.1 Acidobacteriota bacterium
AGGGGTGGCGGGGTGGCGGGGTGGCGGACAGTGACGATGGGAGGCCCGGAGTCGTGTCCTTGTTGTCGATTTGCCGGCTGTGATAGCATACGGCTCATTGACGGGGTCGATGTCGACCCAGCCGAAGCGACCCGGCGACCTGCCTGATGCTGACCCATCACTCGGGTCTCGTCAAGGGGAACTCCAAGTCGCGGTCTGTCGTGGCTTCTTCTCGCACAAGCGTCGGGAACAAAGCCTCTTTCCAAGGGCAGGGAAATCGTGATCTGTCACCACTGTGGACGGGAAGTGTTGCTGCTCGGGAAGATCGCCCGTACGGACGAGTGTCCCCACTGCCGACGGGATCTGCACTGCTGCCGGAATTGCCGCTTTTTCGACCCGGGAAAGAGTCGCCAATGCACCGAGACGCAGGCCGAATATGTTCGCGAGAAAGACCGTGCCAACTTTTGCGACTTCTTTCAGCCCAACCGCGACGTACCCTTGAACGACCGGGGCTCACGTCCAACCAGGCGGCCAGACGATGCCCGTCAGGCCTTCGACGATCTCTTCCGAAAAAAGTAGGTGGAACTGGATGTCTGTAGAAGACCCGCGGCCAACCCCATCCGACGCCAGTTCCGGCATTCCATCCGGGACTGGCTACACGCCAGAGATGGGGGAGGACGCCCACTCCGGCGAGTCTGCGCCCCCATCCTGGAGCGCGGATTCGATCGTCGAGAGCCTCCCTGTCTGGACCGGAAGGCCGGTGGAACGCTCCGCCCCACGGCGGCCCCTGCTCCACCTCACGCTCTTTGTCCTGACGGTGATGACGACCACGGGCGTCGGAACCCTCTGGTTTTACGAGCCTGATCAGCTTCTGGGAGATTCCGTGATGCGCGGAATCGTCTTCTCTTTCACGTTGCTCACCATCCTGACCGCCCACGAGATGGGCCACTTTCTGGCTTGTCGATGGTACGGGGTGGCGGCGACCTGGCCCTACTTTCTACCGGTTCCATTTCCGCCAGTCGGGACCTTTGGCGCCTTCATCCGGATTCAATCACCGATTCCGACACGCCGAGCCCTCTTCGATATCGGGATCGCCGGCCCGCTGGCCGGCTTCGTCTTTCTGATCCCGGCCGCCTGGATCGCGCACCACGTCGCCGAACCGGCCGTACTCGAATCACTGGGCGAGGGCGTCATCTATTTTGAGAGCCCGCTCCTCTTCCGCCTCTTTGAGTGGGGGTACGGGTTGCCAGAGGTCATGCTCAACCCGGTGATGTGGGCCGCCTGGGTTGGCGCGCTGGTCACCAGCCTCAACCTGCTCCCTGTCGGCCAGCTCGATGGGGGTCACGTCACCTTTGCCGTCTTCGGCCCGGGAGGCCACCGCTGGGTGGGCCGTCTCTGCTACGTGGCCGTGCTCGGGCTGACCGTCTTCTCGATCTATCACGGAGTCTGGAACTGGCTGGTCTGGGCGCTCATCCTGACCTTCCTTCTACGGGTTGGACACCCGCCCGTTCTGGACCCGATCTCCCCGCTTGGACGTGGACGGATCACCGTCGCCCTTGTCGGGTTGATTGTCTTTCTGCTCTGTTTTATGCCGATGCCGATCCGCTTCTGACCCTCGATCGGCAGGTCTCGACCCCAAAGAAGCGCGGGAGAAAGTTCTGGATCCTCTACCCATGGCGATCGTTGCAGCTGACATCATGAAGCGGTCCGTAGTGACAGTGACCGAGCAGACATCGCTGGAAGAGGCGGCTCGGCTGCTCGAGGCGCACCAGATCACGGGTCTTCCGGTGGTCGATGGGCAGGGGCGGTTGACTGGGATCCTCTCTCAATCGGATCTGATGCAGAGGACACGCTGGATCGGGGCCTGGTCGCCCGAGCTGGTCTGCCAGGTGATGAGCCGGGACGTCATCACCGTTTCGCCAACGGAGCCTCTGGCGAGTCTCTGCCAGCGAATGGTGGATCACCGCATTCATCGGGTGGTGGTGATGGAGGGAGAGGCGATCCGCGGAATTCTGACGACGCTCGATATTCTCGCCGTGGTGGCCGCCGGCGGGATTCCCCAGGAACTAGCAGCACCGCTGGCTCGCCTCGATGAAGCCGACCTCGTGTGCCGGTAGGATCGGCTCGAAGATCTTCCCCGGATTGAGGATCCCGAGGGGGTCCAAGGTCTGCTTGATCTGCCGCATCAGCGCGATCGCCGCCGGGCTGAGTGCCAGCGGGAGATAGGGCGCTTTCGCATAGCCCACGCCGTGCTCCCCGGAGAGGGTCCCGCCCAGCGCGACTGCCTTCGCGAAGATCTCCCGCACCGCCTCGACTCCCCGCCGCCGCGTCTCTTCCGCCGGATCAGGCAGCATGACATTGATGTGCAGGTTGCCATCCCCGGCATGGCCAAAGGTGGGAATGAGGAGGCCGGTCCGCTCCTGCAGTCCTTCCAGAAACCGCAGCATCTCTGGAATCCGGGATCGTGGGACGACCGCGTCGTGATTGAGCTTGATGACGCCGGTGCGGGCAACCGCCGGCGACATCTTTCGCCGCACTTCCCACAATCGGGTCGACTCCTCCTCGTTGGCCGCCGCGGTCAACTGCAGGACCCCGTGCCGACGGCAGAGTTGCTCGACGATCTCGGCTTCCCGCGCGACCGCCTCCCGGAGACCGTCGACTTCGATGATCAGCAGTGCCCCCGCCTCTCGGGGGAGCCCGGACGGCTGGTACTCCTCGATCGCCCGGATCGAGGTCCGGTCGAGCAGCTCCAGCGCCACCGGAACGATGCCCGCCCCGGAAAAGTCCGCGACGCATTGGCAGGCCGCCTCCGCTGTCGCAAAGATGGCGAGAAACGTCTGCCGGGTTTCCGGTTTGGGGAGAAGCCGCAGCGTGCAACGGGTAATGACCCCCAGCAGCCACTCGCTCCCGATGAGCAGGCTCTCGAGGTGCAGCCCCGTCGCATTCTTTGGCGTCCGGGTTCCCGCGACGACGATCTCGCCCGTCGGAGTGACGAAGTCGAGCCCCAGCACAAACTGCTTGGTGTTGCCGTACTTGACGCACCGCGGGCCCCCCGCGTTGACGGCGACGTTGCCGCCCAGATAGGACTCCCGCCAACTGGAGGGGTCGGGAGGGTAGAAGAGACCGACCGCTTCGACCGCTTGCTGCAGGGCGTAATTGGTCACTCCCGGCTCGACGACTGCCACCAGGTCTCCGGGGTGAATCTCGAGGATCTGGTTCATCCGGCTCGTGGCCAGCACGATCCCCCCCTCGACTGGCACCGCGCCCCCGGTGTAGCCCGTACCCCCTCCACGGACCGTGATCGGGATCCGTTCGCGGTTGGCCAGCTTGAGGATGGCGGCAATCTCCTCGGCCGTTCGCGGGAAGACCACTCCCGCGGCGCAGAAGACCTGCCGCAGCGCGTCCTGCGAGTGGTGCTCGATCACTTCAGGCAGGGTCGAGACGTACTCTGCCCCGACGATCGAACGTAACTCTTCCAGAATGGTGACCGCCAATGGTGTAGTCATCTTGATCGGAGGTTCATCGGAGAGATTCGGGAAAGAGTTCGAGCAGTTCGCGCACGCTCCGGGCAATCTCGGGAGGGCTTGTCAGGTCGAACTCGTCGGGCCACGGATAGAGCGCGGAGATGAGCGCGACGCTGTCTGCGCCGGCCGCGAGAACGTCGGGGATCCGCGACCGGTTGATCCCCCCGATCGCCACCAATGGCCGATCGGTCCGCGAGCGAGCCTCCTGGAGCAGCCCGAGACCCACCACGGGATCCGGATTCTCCTTGCTCTCGGTGGGGTAGA
>JBEIJP010000395.1:0-3742 GCA_040380245.1 Acidobacteriota bacterium
GGCTCGAAGCAGGTCCGGACGGATCTCAACTTCGCCTACCCGACCGCCGAGATTGCCGTCATGGGCCCGGAGGGCGCAGTCGACATCCTCTACCGCCGAGAACTCGCGACAGGCGACGACCCGACGGCCCGGCGCCGCGAAAAGATCCAGGAGTATCAGGAGAAGTTCGCCTCGCCCTTCATCGCCGCCCAGCGCGGCTATGTCGACGAAGTGATCGAGCCGCGCTTCACCCGCTCCAAATTGATCCAGGCGCTCCAGCTCCTGGCCAACAAACGGGAGAGCAATCCCCCGCGGAAACACGGCAACCTGCCTCTCTAACCGGGGCATCGTGGAAGGAGGAGAAAGGGATGAAGCCGCAACGATCGATCCGCGTCGCCCTCGTCGGCCTCTGGCTGGGGGTAATGGTCTCGTTCAGCTGGATCGTCGCCCCGGTGGCCTTCAGCGTCCTCTCCAATCCGGCACTCGCCGGAAACATCGTTTCACGCCACCTCATGGTCACCGAGTGGATCGGGATCGGCCTGGGAACGATCCTCCTCGCGCTGCTCTGGCGGGAATCGCGTACGGAAGGCACTCGACAGGGGGGGCGGGTCGAGGCGGGACTGCTCCTCTCGATGGTCGGCGCGATGGCCCTCTCCCGGGCGTGGGTCTCGCGCACCCTGCACCAGATTCGACTCGAATTCGGGGAGCGGCTGCAGACCCTCCCCCCCGATGACCCGACGCGACAGACCTTCGATCTGCTCCATCAAGTGTCGGTCGGATTGATGGGGTGGACCATGCTCGCCGCCGTCCTCCTCCTCGTCTGGCTGATCCGCCCCCTCTCCCGCCCCTGAGCCTGGGCCCGCCCTTCGCACTTGAGGGCGCGCACCAGTGGCTTGACTCGATCCTTGTCGTTGCTGGAATCGCTCAGAAAAATATCGGCCATCCGGGTCTTCTCTTTCGTCGTTGATCAGATCTCTCGAGTACGTCCTCTTCTCCGTCCTCACGGCTTCGCGTGAACGTCTTCGAACGTCTGGGGAGTCCTCGATCAAACCACCGTCGAGGCATCAGGAGGCGGAGGAGCGCTGGGGGTAAGTAGCAAATGCCGAGGGCGGGACTCGAACCCGCACGACCTTACGATCAGGGGATTTTAAGTCCCCTGTGTCTACCGATTTCACCACCCCGGCAAAGGCAATCTCTGAGACTATACGCCGATTTCTATTTTCCGACAATACGGGCAAGAATCCGCTGGCTGGCGAGGCCATCCCCGTAGGGATTGACGGCCGTCGCCATGCGGCGATAGGCCTCAGGGTTGGTGAGGAGGGTGGTGGCCGCCTCGACGATGCGGAGCGGGTCCGTGCCGACCAGCTGGACGGTCCCGGCGGCGACCCCTTCGGGGCGCTCGGTGACATCGCGCAGCACGAGGACGGGCTTGCCGAGACCGGGGGCCTCCTCCTGGATCCCGCCCGAGTCGGTCAGGACGATCGAACAGGCCTTCATCAGGTGGACGAGGGGGAGGTAGTCGAGAGGCGGGAGGAGGTGCAGGTTGGGCAGACCGCTCAGCGCCGCCTTGACGGGCTGTCGGACATTGGGGTTGAGGTGGACAGGGTAGACGAGGTGGACTGCCGGAAAGCGGGTCGCGAGGGTCCGCAGCGCGGCGCAGATCTCGCGGAGCGGGGCGCCAAAGTTCTCGCGCCGATGGGCAGTGACGAGAACGAGCGTGGCCTCGCGCGGCACCGCGGCGAGCGGTCCGGCCTCCCAGTCATACGGGCAACCCGCGACCGTCTGGAGCGCATCTATGACGGTGTTTCCAGTGACCTCGATCCCGTCCGGAGAGACGCCTTCCCGCAAGAGATTCTCCGCCGATTCCCGGGTCGGGGCAAAGTGGAGGTCGGCGATCGCGTCGGCGATGCGTCGATTGATCTCCTCTGGGAAAGGCTGCCATTTGTCCCGGGTACGGAGGCCGGCCTCGACGTGACCCACCCGACATCGATGATAGAACGCGGCGAGAGAGCCGACCATCGCGGTCGTCGTATCGCCCTGGGTCAAGACCCAGTCGGGACGCTCCGCCTCGAGGATCGGATCGAGACGTCGGATCGCCTCCGCGGTCAGCGCCGAAAGGGACTGGTTGGCCTGCATTAGGGCCAGATCGTGGTCGGGGACGAGGCCAAAGAGGGTCAAGACCTGATCGAGCATCTCCCGATGCTGTCCCGTGACGCAGACGACGCTGTCGACCTCCGGGTAGTGCAGCTGGAGGCGCGCGAGGATCGGCGCCATCTTGATCGCCTCGGGTCGTGTTCCAAAAATCGAGAGGATCTTCATGCCGCTGCAGCGTAGGGGAAGACCTGCCCTCTGTCAATCTGTCATTCGCTCACCCCGGATCGCGCCCTGCGACCTCTTCTTCTCCGGCCGACGGCACGGAGGATCGAATCTCCCTTGGGCTCCTGGCAGGTTCCTGGTATATGATAGCGTTTTGACAGTGAGCCACTCTCTCGGACGGAGACCCGATGGGGCGTCCCCTGGGAGACTCAACGACAGCGATGGTCGATCGAGTTGCCGGATCAGGTTGGGAGAATCTCCCCCACGGGCTTCGCCGACGAATCATCCTCCCCACACACACCGCGAGCGGGCTGCCCCCGCCTCCGCGTCAAGCCAAGGTGGTCGAAAATCGAATCATCAGGTTGCCCCCTGAACGTGTCGCCCCGCGCTGGCAAGAGTCCGGCCTCGGCGTGAGAAAGAAGGAGAAGGAGTAGGATGATGATCTGTCCGGTGTGTCGGAGTCAGAACCTCGAAACGGCCAAATACTGTGGGAACTGCGGCCACGCGTTTTCGCGATCCCCCCTCTTGAAATGCGCCAACGAGCATATCTACAGCGCGGTCTACAGCAGCTGTCCCTACTGTCCGCCAGTGGGCGCGGAGTCGGCCTATGCGACCTCGAAGAGCCCCGCTCAGACGGGGAACCTGACGGGACCGCTCGATGGGATGCGCAATGGCGTGGGGAATTTCTGGGCGACCGAGAGGGAGCGGCCGGTCAATGGCACACGGGATCCGGTCATCCGCGCGCGGTCCGTGGAAGAGCGGGGCGAGGAACGGGGACAGGAGCGGGTCGAGAAGCCCGCGGAGATGGCCGTGACGGTCCTCGAAGAGAAGGATCCGTGGTTGGACCCAAGGCCGGAATCGGGACCGGAGACCCCCGTCGCGAGACTCGAAGAATTTACGGAGCCGGAGGCCGACGTCACCGAGGTTCCCGTCTCCGCTCCCAACACTCAATCCTCGAGAGCGGAGGACGAGGCGGCGACCGTCGCGGTCGAACCAGCCCTTCCGCGTGAACGAGAGCTGGCCGAAGAGCGTCGCCCGGTGCCGCCGGCAATGGTGGAGATGGAGCCGCCTTCGCCGATTGTGGTCCGGGCAGTCCCGGCGCCCAGCGAAGCAGTGGAAGAGCCGATGCCGGCTCGTCCGGCAATCCCAAGTGGTCGAACCGTCGGGCGCGACGAGAGCGGAGCGCGCCCCCACCGGCCAGCCAGCGTCGAAGCCGATCGCAAAACGATCATCTCTCCCGACGCGCTTCTCCAGAAGCAAGGCTCGCGGGGCAAGCTGGTCGGCTGGCTGATCAGCTACTCCAGCAACCCGGACGGACAGGACTTTCGGCTCTACGCCGGCTACAACCGGCTCGGCGCCAACCCAGTCTGTGACATCGTCATCGATGACGATACCGTCAGCGGCTCACACGCCATCCTTGTCTACCGCGAAGGGCGCTGCCTGATCA
>JBEIJP010000396.1:0-3738 GCA_040380245.1 Acidobacteriota bacterium
TCTTGCCGCTGAACATCGACCCGGTGATCACTTCGACCCAGCCAGACTCGGATGAATGGCGCTCCACGCTGTCCCCTCTCTGCTCTCTCCTGAAAACGTGGGGAACGCGTGTGAAGAACCTTGACGGGCGGCCCCGCGAGCTTCCTGTTCCCTTGCTGAAATGACTCGAAGAATCGTCTTCGGTTCTACACCAAAAGAATGGAGCAGGCAAGCCATCCCTCTCGTTCCCTCCAATGGACTGCGTCGCGCCTTGATTCCCCCCGCGGAGCGGACTATGTTCTAGCCCTTGAAAGGTCGGCTCCCTCGCGGGAGGCGGCGTCGGGCGCTAACGGAGCGCGGCGAAACTGGATAGGCCGGCTTGCCTCCCCCGACCGGAGGGAGGCTGGGGGGAGAGGCTTGGCGCCATTCGATCGATTGACCAATCTGCTGCCCGGACGTCGTGGGGCCCCCTTGGGACCGGACGGGGAGAGTCTGCTCGGCGGCATGCTCGAAGATCCGGCGGTAGCCCGCGCGCTCGCCTGGATCGAGCGGTCGGGCGAGCAGTTCACCGAAGAGCAGATTCGGATCTGCGAGATTCCCGCGCCGCCATTTGGAGAAGAGGCGCGCGGCGCTTATCTGGAAGAACGATTTCGTCAACTGGGGTTGAGCCGGGTCCATCGGGACGAGGTCGGCAACGTCATCGGACTCTTTCCCGGAACCGAGCCGGCGGGGGAAGCGCCCTGGCTGGTCCTCTCGGCTCACCTCGACACCGTCTTCCCGGCTGGCACCGACGTCACCGTACGGCGAGTCGGGAAGCGGCTCCACGCGCCCGGGATCGGGGATGACGTCGCGGGGCTCGCCCTGCTGCCGGCCTTGATCGAAGCCCTGCGGCAGGCCGCGATCGTTCCCGCGGCCCCGCTCGCCTTCGTCGCCACGGTCGGCGAGGAGGGCGAGGGCGATCTGCGCGGTGTTCGCCACCTCTTCGCCCAGGGCCTGCTCGCCGGGCGCATCGGCCGCTTCATCTCCTTTGACGGCGCGGGGGTCGAGTGGCTCACCCACCAGGCGCTCGGATCGAGACGCTACCGGATCCGCGTCGACGGGCCCGGCGGCCACAGCTGGGGCGACTTCGGCGTTGTGCACCCGGTCCACGCCCTCGGGCGCGTCATCGCCTACCTCGCAGACTATCCGGCCCCCTCCTCGCCGCGGACAACCTTCAATGTCGGTCGGATCGAGGGCGGCGAGAGCGTCAACGTCATCCCGACCAGCGCCTGGATGGATGTCGATCTGCGCTCGGCCGGCGAAGCGGAACTCGCCCAGATCGAGGAGTTCCTCCTCGCCCAGACCCACCGGACCGTCGCCGAGGAGAATCGGCTCCGCCGCGCCGGACGCCATCCATTGACGCTGACGACCCAGCTGATCGGATCCCGCCCTTCCGGCGAGATCCCCCTGACCGACCCGCTTGTCCAGACGGCGATCGGCGTGACGCGCGCGCTCGGCATCGACCCCATCCTCAGCCGGGCCTCGACCGATGCCAACATCCCGATCCACCTCGGCATTCCGGCGATCACCCTCGGCGCCGGCGGCGTCTCCGGCGACCCGCACCGCCTCAGCGAATGGTATGACCCCACCGGCCGAGAACTGGGCTACCGGCGCGCGCTCCTGCTGACCCTTGCCCTGACGGGAATCGCCTCCCGTCCCGCTTAGCGGTCGAGCCGCACCACTTTGTACCCGCCGCGCGCGCGATCCCGCAACCACCAGGCCGCGAAGACGATCAACGGCAGCACCGCCATCGCCGCCACTGCCTGGAAGGAGGCCGCGTCGCCGAGCGTGTCGCGCAGCTTGCCCATATTGAAGATGACCACGCCGAGCATGAACTGCCCGGCAAAGCCCATCAGCCCCATCGTGAAGGCCCCTCCCTCGGGGTACCGCTCCGAGGTGATCGCCAGCATCGTTGGCCACATGAAGCAGACGCCGACGTAGAAGACCGTCGCCGCCAGGAAGGCCGTCACCGTCCCCGTCGCGTTCGAGAGCAGGAAGAGCCCGATCCCGGCGACGACCACCGAGACCGCCATCATCCCGATCGGGGAGAGGCGGTGCGCAATCGGCCCCGCGTAGTAGCGAAGGACGAACATCAGCGCGCTCCCGTAGACGAGGATCAGGATCCCATTCATCCCCGCCAGGTTGTTGAGCACCGAATCGACCATCTGGCCTGGCGCCAGCTCGACCGAGGCGGTGATCATCATGCAGCAGAGCAGCACGAGAAACCCTGGCCGCAACGCCACCCGCAACATCTCTCCTGTCGAGATCCCGGAGGCCGCCCGCTCCGTCAAGGGGAACTTCTGCCCGAAGATCATCAGGCCATAGGCGACCGTCGGAATCAGCACGATCCCCATCTGCACCTGCCAGCCCACTCCAAAACTCTTGAGCCCATACCCGAGCAGCCCGCCAATGATCAGCCCCCCCGGCCACCATGCGTGCAGCACGTTGAGCTTGTGCGTCTTCTCATCCGGGTAGAGCGTGGCGATCAGCGGGTTGATCACCGCCTCGACCAGCCCATTGCCAAACCCGGCCAGCAACATCGCCCCCGTCATGATCTGATAGCTCGGCGCGGCGATGAACCCGACCACCCCAACGACGTGCAACCCGAAGGCGAGGTAGAGCAGATTGCGCATCCCCAACCAGTCGAGCATCGGCGAGGCCACCAGAATCGAGGTCGCAAACCCGAAGAAGGCCATCGTCGAGAGCCATCCATACTCGGCCCGCTGCCCCTCCGCCGTAAAGAACCCGACCAGATTCGGATCGGTAACCACGAGGTCTTCCACATTCCCGCGCAAGGCGAAGATCATGGCGGTGACAACCAGGGATAAACAGCTGGCTAGAAACAACCGGCGTTGATTCATAGAGGAACTCTCCTTTGTGTCGGATCTGTCTGATGGACCGGATTCGCTCTCCCGTCGCGCGGGCTGACCGCCCGGCGCCGCTGCCCCTCGCACCTTCCGGTTGCGCCCTCCCCAGAGGGCGCTCCTTTCCTGATGGAAGATTGGGCAAGACGGGAAAGCCGCGCGATTATCGCGGGGGAACGCGAAAATAGCAACGGCGGAGCGGTCTCTCCATCCAAGGGCTCGGCAATTCCCTGAGAAATCATGGGGCGACGGGTAAAAATAGCTCCAACACGGAAAGCGATCTCTCTGGAAATAGGTGTCGATTCAGGCGAAGGAAGATGGAGGACGGCTCACGACGAAAAGAAGATCCTCGACAATCCTCTCCCAGCCACCAGACACAGTGCGACTCGCGCCTTCATTCTGGCACGTAGATGATCTCGCCATTGTCCAGCTGGTAGGCGGTGCCGACCCGTTTCCCATTTCCCTGCCCCTCCCCCCCTTTTTTGTCGGAGGCTTTGTATTTTTCGATGCGCGAGCCCGTTTTTGTAATGATCTCCATATCGGCCTTTCCCGGGTTCTTGACCACGGTAAAGTCCTTGTCCGTAAACATGTCCGACATGTTGAAGCGAAGCGCGATCATCGTCAGAAGAGCCACCGCCAGGACCATGGCCAATTCAAAAAGATTGGCGAGTGACTCCAAAGGGTCAGATGATTCATCTTGAAACCTCTCTCTTCGCCTTCTCCTCATCTCTCCCCCTCAAAAATCAGATTGTACAGATAGTCAAGTGCATCCATCTCCTGCTTGTACCATCGCTGACGTCCCTGTTGGATCACGAAACCGATCGCGCCAATAAAGAGTCCCACTACTGTGTTGGCA
>JBEIJP010000397.1:0-3732 GCA_040380245.1 Acidobacteriota bacterium
AGTCGTCCGATCGACGATCGCGACGAGCGGCAACGCCGTCACCCGCTTCTCTGGAACCGCAGCGAAGACCGAAATATCCTGGTCTTTCCGGCCAAGAAGACGCGCGAGCGGCCCGTCGGCGACGAAGAGGTTCGCGACGGAGACGCCTTCAGAGGCCGCCCCCCCAGCGGATCCCCGCAGATCGAGGACGACCCCGCGCGCCCCTTTCTGGACCAGTTCACGCAGGGACGCTTCCACTCGCTTCGCCTCTCCCGCCGCCAGAATCGGCACTTTGAGATAGCCAATCTGGTCTTCGCGCAACTTGGATTCGATGGGAGTCGCGGGGAGAGCGCCAGGGATCAACTTCAGTTTCGCGGTCTTACGATTGATCAGGGAGAGCTCGATCGGGGTGCCCGGTGTGCCCTGCAAGAGGGTCTTGACGTCGTAGAGACCAAGGTCCCGCGTCGCCTGCCCGTTGATGTACTCGATCACGTCGCCCACGCGCAGGCCCGCCTTCTCGGCGGGAGACTGCGGCACCACCGCGATGACATACGCGAATCCTGAGTACTGCCCAATCACCAGTCCCGTGGTGTCTCCCCTCTCACGATTGGCCTTGTACTCGCGGACCTGCTCCGGCAGCAGGTAGGCGCTGTAGGGGTCAAGACCTTCGGCGAGGCCGCGCAGCGCGCCGACCCGGACCTTCTCCAGGTTGGGTCGCTCAACATAGTCGTTGACGATGTAGCGCACCACCTCCTCGAAGACACGGATCTGCGGGTAGGGGCCGGGATCGGCAATTGCCCGGACGTAGGGATTGGTCGATTTCGGGATCATCCCGCCGACAATGGAGTAGATCACAATGAAGGCAGAGACGGTGATGAGGGTCAATTTACCGCGAATCGACATCGGGAGAACTCCTTGCAATCCGTATCCCCGGAAGCGCGACCGGGGCATGACAGCTGATCCGTTCTCGCTCAACAGGCGCGAGCGGCTTGGCGCGAAAGCGGAAACAACGGGTCTCTCTGGCCCGAGAGGGACCAGAAGGCCGAGCCCAGAGTAGATCAAGAGACCAGTCAATTCGAAGCAGATCATACAATAGCGGCTCTCGATCCCGCAAGACAGGCCTTCTTTCAGCCACTTTATTTGCCTGGGTCCCGAGATCGCGCCTTCGAGTTGCTTCTTGCTTCCGCTTCCCGGCCCGGTTGACGGGGTTGTCTGAAGCCGGGTGGAAATTTTCCCTGTCCGCCGGCCAGCGTTCAAACCCGTAGTGGGATTGGGATGAGTACGACAAACGATTGACAAATCACTGGCGCGGTGGTAGCGTTCGCACACCTCAATGATCGGATGGAAGTCTTGATCCGTTCAGTCGCCATACATTTACTAAGTTGTACCCAGTTTAATCGACGACAAATGGCCGTAGGGCCGTATACCGGTATAGCCATATAGAGGCAGTGCCTGTGTCGGAAAAAAGGTCCGGATCCTCACCGGAGATCGCTGGAAGCGTTGCATGAATGGGTTGAACGGATGCGATGAATCGATCTTATTCGTGACCCCTTCCAGAGATTTCAGAATCAACTCGCCGCTCCGTTTTTTCAGCTGAGTTCCAATCTGTTCACCCGGATTCAGCAGGAGAGAGCAGGGCGGAAGAGAATACGTGGACGTTTGGCCTCAGTCGACCCGTTGAAGGGTCTGACGCGGGTCGATCAATAAACAGGTCGCCGGATCAGATCGGCCAAAGAACTGAATCCAGCGAGTGTTCTGACCTCTCGCTGGATCGCTGGGTGTCCGGCCTCCTGTCAGTCGGCGATCCAAGCCAGGCGATCTACGCCACGGCATCGCCATTTCGAGTAGTGATCTGACATTGGCAGCGAATAAGAACAGTCCGTTGGTAGCGAATCAAACAATAGAGGAAGCGGGAGGACGTTTGCCGTCAGCCCAAACCAATACCCGAAATCCGGAAGGCCGGTTGACAGAGACCAGTGAGGACGAAGCATGAGATATCACAGATTTCAATTGTGGCTCATCCTTGGAATGATGCTGACGATGAGCAGTCTTGCGATGGGCCAGGTCACGACGGGGAGCATTCTCGGAAGTGTCCGTGACAAGAGTGGCGGAGCCGTCAAAGGCGCCCAGGTAACGATCACCGAGGTAGGCAAGAGCACCTCGACGACCTACACGACCGATGACGAGGGAGGCTACCTGGCGCCTTTTCTGATCCCCGGGACGTATACGGTTGCGGTCGAGGCACAGGGGTTCAAGAAAGCGATCATCAATGGGATCGTTGTCCAGATCGACCAGAAGGCGCGAACCGATTTCAGTCTCGAGGTCGGTCAGTTGTCAGAAGTGGCCGAAATTACCGCTTCCCTGGCCCTGGTCAACACCGAGTCGTCGGAGTTGGGACAGGTCATCGAGGAGCGTTCGGTCAAGGAGTTGCCGCTCAATGGGCGGAACTTCGCGCAGTTGGTCTACCTGGTGCCCGGGGTGACGCCGGGACAGGTTGGCGAAAACCTGTCGGGTGCGTCGACCTTCAATCCGCGGGCCTCGTCGAACTTCAACGCGCTCGGCCATCACGCCAACTCGAACGGATGGCTGGTCGATGGAATCGACAACAACGAGTACACCTTCAATACGGTGATCGTGCAGCCGACGGTCGAGTCAGTGCGGGAGTTCAAGGCGTTGACCGGCACCTTCTCCGCCGAGTTCGGGCGCGGAGCCGGAGTGGTCTCGGTCTCGACCAAGTCGGGATCGAACGAGTTCCACGGCGGGCTCTTTGAGTTCATTCGCAATGACAAGCTGGACGCCTTCCAGCACCAGTTTGTCAATCCGCGACCGACGCGGAAGCCGCCCTTCCGGCGGAACCAGTTCGGGGGATATTTGGGCGGGCCGGTCTGGGTGCCAAAGTTGTATGATGGCCGCAACCGGAGTTTCTTCTTCTTCGATTACGCTGGGTTGCGCGAGGTTCGCGGCAACACCTTCGTCAACACCGTCCCGACCGCCAAGGCTCGAACGGGTGATTTCAGCGAGTATCTCGGCGGCAATCTCTGCACCAACGCCGCCGGGGCAGCGGGAGCGTGCGGCGGCGCCTTCAGCACGCCGCTGCTGGTGACCAACACCAACAACGAAACGATTCAGGCGCGGCTGGGAATGATGTTCGATCCACTGACGACACGGGCCAATCCGAACTTCAACTCGTCGCAACCAGTCAGCGCGGCCAACCCGCAGACATTGCGATCAGCCTTCACCAACAACATCATTCCGCAGGCACGGATCAACCCGGTCGGGCTCAATGTCGCGAGCATCTATCCGTTGCCGCAGAATGGGAGCCTGCAGAACAACTTCACGTCGGTCGTCAACCGTGAGGCATCGAGCAACGCCTTCACCTTCCGGTTCGACCACTCGTTTAGCGAGAATGACAAGTTCTTCGCGCGGTACAGCTTCGAGGATTTCCGGCTGGACGCGCCACAGGGACAGGCCAACTGCTGCCTGGCGACGCCGAGCTTCGCCGCGAGCAGGTTCGAGCTTGGCCCGTTCGTGGCGGGCATTCAGAACACCAAGCTGCGGACACAAGGTCTGGCGTTGAACTACATGCACACCTTTTCGCCATCCCTGTTGCTGGAGTTGCGTGCGGGTTTCGCGCGCACCAATCCAGTGACGGTGCAGTCGGACTTTGGGCGGAACGCGGCGAACTCACTCGGGATTCAGGGAATCAACATCTCGCAGTTCACCTCCGGCATTCCGAACATCAACATCAACGAG
>JBEIJP010000398.1:0-3728 GCA_040380245.1 Acidobacteriota bacterium
AATCTGTTGTTGTTGTCCGTTGCCGCGTGGGATATCATCTGTTGGGGGGCCCGTTGGGCGGCGCCGGCGGCGACGGCCTCCCCCGCGATTCCGGGAATGCCCTGCATCCCCCGGCCACTGATCGTCAGCATCGTCACATTGCGAAAGGAGGTGACCGCCTTGACTCCACGGGAGGAGGGGCGCCCCGTCACCGTCACCCGGGTCCCCGGGTCTTCCGGTTGGAAGCTGTTGAGGATCCGCACGGGGATGTCCTGCTTATACGCAGGGAGAATCGTCTTGTAGTGGAGGACCTTCGCGCCGTAGTAGGCCAGCTCGGCGGCTTCGCTGTACGAGATTTCGCGGAGAGTGCGGGCCTCTGGAACTTCCGTCGGGTTGGCCGACATGACGCCATTGACGTCCGTCCAGATCCAGATCTCGTCGGCATCGAGGGCCGCCCCGAGGATCGAGGCGGAGTAGTCAGACCCGCCGCGCCCGAGCGTGGTGATGAGCCCCTCTTCCGTCGCGCCGATGAAGCCGGTGACAACCGGAACCATCTTTTCATCGAGCCAGGGACGGAGTCGCGCCTGGGTTCGCAGGCGCGTCGGTTCGAGCAGCGGCTCGGCCGCTCCGAAATGGTCGTTGGTGACGATCAGTTCGGTCGCCTCGATCGGGTGGGAGAGCAGGCCCCTGGCGGCAATCGCGCCCGCCAGAAGGGGAGCGCAGAGACATTCGCCGACCCCGGAGATCGCGTCGAGTAGCCGCGGCGTCAATTCGTGAACCATCGACAGGCCGAAACAGAGCTTCTCCATCCCATCCAGCCGTCGACTGATCGAAGCGAGCGCTTGCTGGCGAGCCTCGGGATCGAGAATCACCTGCTCGGCGACGGCGGTATGACGCCGGAGGAGTTCGTCGCGGACCGTCGGGTCCCAGTCTCCCCGGGCAGCCCGTTCAGCCGTGGCGACCAGCAGGTTGGTGATCCCACTCATCGCCGAGGTGACCACCACCACACGGTGTCCCTCCGACACGGAACGGGCGACCAGGGCGGCCGCCTCCGCGATCCGCTCGGCGCTTCCCACCGAGGTCCCCCCAAACTTCATGACAATCAGCATGCGCCGCCCTTCCCTCTTCGTTTTTTCAGGCTTGTTTCGCTGCCCATCGCGTCTCTACGGGAATCTAGTCGAGAAGTCCCTGTGCCAGCAGCAGCTCCGCGTTGAGCAGTGCCGCCCCGGCTGCCCCCCGAATGGTGTTGTGGCTGATCAAGGTCAGCTTGTAGTCGAAGATCGTGTCGCGGGCAATCCGGCCAACGACCGTCGCCATTCCCTTCTCCGCGTCCCGATCGAGTCGGGGTTGGGGGCGATCGACCTCCTCGCGCACCAGGATTGGATGGGTCGGGGCCGTCGGGAGGTTGAGTTCCTGCGGAAGGCCGCGAAATCCGCGCAGCACCGCTTTGACCTCTTCGAGCGGGGCTGGTTGCCGCAGTTTGACGCGAACCGATTCGAGGTGCCCGTCCTGGACGGGGACCCGATTGCACTGGGCGCTGACGAGAAACGGGGCCGGTTGAATCGTCGCCCCGGCGAGGCTCCCGAGAATCTTCTGCGGCTCCTCCTCGACCTTCTCTTCCTCGCCGCTGATGTAGGGCAGAACATTGTCGATGATGTCCATCGACGCCACTCCCGGATAGCCCGCTCCGGAAATCGCCTGCAGCGACGTCATCATCACCGCCTCCAGCCCGAACGCGCGGTCGAGCGGGGCGAGGGCCAGCACCAGCCCAATCGTCGTGCAGTTCGGATTGGTCACCAGGTAGCCTTTCTGGTATCCGCGATTCCGCTGCTGAACCGGGATCAGCTGCAGGTGATCCGGATTGATCTCGGGAACGAGCAGGGGAACATCCGGAGCCATCCGGAAGGCCGACGAGTTGCTGATCACCGGATACCCGGCGGCGGCAAACGCCGCCTCAGCCACCCGCGCCGTATCCGACGGAAGACTGGCGACGACCAGGTCGCAATCGAGCGGCGGAGCACACGGCTGCAACCGCATCTCGCGTACCTTCGCCGGCATCTCCCACGGCAACTTCCAGGGACAGACCTCGACATACCGCTTGCCTTCCGATCGATCGGAGGCCGCCAGGGCACTCACCTCGAAGAGTGGGTGATCCCGCAACATATGGATCAGTCGCTGCCCGACAGTTCCCGTCGCCCCGAGGATTCCTACCCGCCGTTTGCGTCGCTCACTCATGTCGTCTTTCCACTTCCCTTTCTATTTCTTGCCCACAAACTCGATTGAGACGAAGGCGAATGGTAGGGCGAGCCTCCCCCCTTGTCAAGAATTGGCTTGACCAGCCAGCCCCACCAGGCCAACCCACGCAAAAAAGCGAGGCCCCAGCCTTCTCCAGAGGCGCACGAACGCAACGAGAGAAGATCGGGGCTGACTTGAGTCCGACACAGGACGGCCTTACCACTCGCATTGACGGTGAACGACCAGGGCGTGGTCCCCCAGTTCGGTCACCCGCCCGATGACGGCCACCTCCGGATAGGCTGGTCGAAGCCGCTCCAACATTGGGCCGACCTTGGACTCTGGAAGAGCCATCAACATGCCCCCGGCAGTCTGCGGATCGAAGACGAGGCTGCCCATCTCCTTCGACAGATCGGCGGAGAGCACGACATCTTCCCCCACATACTCCCGATTGGTGCGGTCGCCCTGGGTCACCATCCGCTGGGCAGCCATCTCGAGGGCTCCCGGCAGCAGGGGGAGCCGATCGGCCGCCAGTTCGAGCGTCACCCGACTGGCACGGGCCATCTCCCAGGCGTGGCCGAGAAGTCCAAATCCCGTAATATCGGTCGCCGCCCGCACGCCCAGGGCCCGGATCGCCTCGCCCGCCTCGCGCCCCGAGGTCAGCATTGTCGCAATGGCCTTCTGCGCCATCTCCGGAGTCGCCTTGCCGAACTTGATCCCTGTCGCGAGGAGGCCAGTCCCCAGAGGCTTGGTGAGAATCAGCCAATCGCCTGGGCACGCGCCCCGATTGCGGGCAATCGCGTTCGGCTCAATCAGCCCCGTCACCGCGTACCCGAACATAATCTGGTCATTCTGGACGCTATGCCCGCCGACGAGCGTCACCCCATTCTCTGTCAGAATGGAGAGTCCCCCTCGCATGATCTCTCCGAGAATCGCGAGATCGACCCCCTGGCGTGGAAAGGCCGTGATCGCCAGGGCGGTGACGGGACGTCCTCCCATCGCCCAGACATCGTTCAAGGCGTTGAGCGCCGCGATCCGGCCAAAATCGAAGGGATCGTCGACCACCGGGGTGAAGAAGTCGACCGTCTGGACGAGCGCCAGCTCATCGGTCAGGCGATAGACCGCCGCATCGTCGGCGTCTTCAAAGCCGACGAGAAGGTTCGGATCGGTTGGTTGGTTCGGTAGACTGCCCAGCACCTGGGCAAGCGCGCCTGGCGCCAGCTTGGCCGCTCAACCAGCGCAGTCGACCAGTTGGGTCAATCGGGTCTCCATCGCCGCTCCTTTCTGGGGGATCTCTCTTCGGTGGGGGGCCAACGTGTGGCCCACCCCTCGCTCACCACCGCACCATTTCCCGGCGATGAGCGAGGGGAGGGGCACAGAATCAGGAATCCTCGGACGCACGGGAGGCTGCGGATCGTCGTCCCGGGGAACCTGGCGCGGCGGCTCCGCCAGGGGCGGCGGCAGGCGCTCCCTGGCTCGCGGCGCCTGCCGCGGGCGGACGCCCAATCCCGAGGGCT
>JBEIJP010000399.1:0-3722 GCA_040380245.1 Acidobacteriota bacterium
CGCCGGCGCGGCCAGCCAGGCGGCGCCACTGCCGACCAGGCCAAAGAGCTCCATCAGGATGATGCCGCTTCCAAGCAGGGCGGTGACGGCCAGGTCTGGATGGACCACGACCGAATTGATCGCGAGCACGTGTCCATAGATGACGTTGGTCTCAGAGAGGCCAATCGTCAGGATGGCGCCATAGGTCAGCAGGTAGCAGAGCGCGATTGCCGCTCCACCAATCCAGAGGGACCGTGGAATGTCGCGACGCGGGGCGTCCGCCTCGTCGCTCATCGCGGCCCCCAGATCGAGCCCGACCAGCGCGTTGAGCGTGAAGGGCCAGAGGGCGGCTTTTCGCCAGAAGTCCAGCTCGGCCTCGGACGGGACGGGTGTTTGGGCGAGCCACCCCGTGCCGTCCGTCCCGCCCGACATCGCGAGTTTCCAGACGGCCGCCCCCAGGATCGCCCCGGCCATGACGATCCGGCTGATCGCGCCGAGGTTCTGCAGCCATTTCCCTTGCTGCAATCCGACCAGGTGAAGGGAGGCCGAGAGCCAGAGGGTCCCGATCGCGATCAGGGCGACCAGAGAGGGCCGTTCTTCCATCCAGCGGCTCCCCTCCCCGCCGAAGAGCGAGATCACCGCCGCGATTCCCAGGAAGACGCTCGGAACGTAGAGAAACGTGTTGACCCAGTAACACCAGCCACAGAGAAACCCGTGGAAGTCGCCGAAGGAGAGGTGGGTCCAGGCGTAGACTCCGCCCTCGCGTGGGACAAGCCGGGAGAGGTCGGCGATCGCCGCGGCGTAGGGGATCATGAAGGCGACCAAGGCCAGCGCCCAGACCAGCAATCCCATGATTCCCAGCGGCGTGTTCTGCGCGAGCGTGCTGGGGGTGTAGACGGCGACGATGTTCAGAAAGATCAGGTCGGGCAGCCGCAGGGCCCGCTTCAGCGACGGCGAAGAAGATGCCATGGCGTTCCTTTGTGTCCGGGTCAGCGATCAGGAAAGCCGAATCATGCAAGGTGTGCCCCATTTTCGCAAACGAATTTCGGGACTGGCTGACGGGAGGGGAGGACTGTGCTACTCTGCGTTCCACTTCTCAATCGTGCCCTGGTTTCCACCCCTGGCGGCAACGCAGACCCGGAGGGAGGGACAGGCCAACCGCGCATGGTTTCGTGTTCCCAGATCGTGAGATCCACAGGAGGAACGGACGATGATGGTTCCACTCAACGAATTCGATTTTCTGAAGCGGGCCCTCGCCGTGTACGGTGATCGGGAAGCGGTCGTCTCCGGCTCCCTCCGGTTGACCTATCGCGAGTTTGGCGACCGGGTCTATCGCTGGGCCCACCTCATGCGTTCGCTCGGGGTAGACCGTGGCGATCGAGTGGCGATCATCTCCCAGAATGACCACCGCTTTCTCGAGGGGTTCTTTGGCGCTCCGCTGCTCGGCGCGATCTACATGCCGATCAACTTTCGTCTGATCGCCAGTGATTTTGGCTACATTCTCAATCACGCCGAGGCCAAGGTCGTTCTGATCGAGCAGGCATTGGTGCCAGTCATCGACTCGATTCGTGCCGAGTTGACCAGCGTCGAGCGGTTCCTGGTCCTCCCTGAGGAGGAGGGGAGTCGGCCTGATCTCTCCGGGTGGGACGATTACGACCTGGCGCTGGCGGCGGCTTCTGTGGAGCCGATGGAGCCTCCCCATCTCGACGAGAACGAGATCGCGACGCTCCTCTACACCTCCGGGACGACGGGGCGTCCGAAGGGGGTCATGTCGACCCACCGCAACCTCTACCTCAACGCGCTCAATTCGGTCATCGAATTCGGCCTGACCCACGACGACGTCTACCTGCACACGCTGGCGATGTTCCACTGCAATGGCTGGGGATTGCCCTATGCGGTGACTGGAGTGGGTGGTCGCCACGTCATCGTGCGGAAGTACGAGCCCGGGTCTTTCTTCGATCTGGCGACGCGAGAGGGGATGACCTTCGCCTGTATGCCCCCGGCGATGCTAAGTATGGCGATCCACCATCCCCTTTCCCCTGAGGCACTGGCGGCCCTTCCCCGGCGGGTACGAGTCGCGACGGCAGGGTCTGCTCCTCCCCGGGCTGTTCTCCAGGCGATGCAGGCCCGCTTTGGATGGGAGCTCATTCAGGTCTATGGACTGACCGAGACCTCCCCCTTCCTCACCGTCTCGAAGATCAAGCCGCATATGCGCGACTGGCCAGAGGACGAACGACTCCGCGTCCAGACCCGGACCGGGTACCCGATGCTGGGAGTCGATCTACGGGTCGTCGACGACAACCAACAATCGGTTCCCGCCGATGGGGTCGCCGTCGGCGAGATCGTCGCGCGCAGCAATGTGGTCATGGCAGGCTACTGGCGGCAGCCGGAGGCGACCGAGGCGGTCATTGTCGATGGCTGGTTCCACACCGGCGATATGGCGACCATCGACGATGAGGGAATGGTCGAAATCGTCGATCGCCAGAAGGACCTGATCATCTCCGGCGGGGAGAACATCTCGTCGATCGAGGTGGAGGGCACGCTCTATCAGCATCCGGCGGTGCTGGAGGCCGCCTGCATCGCCGTTCCGGACCCGACCTGGGGGGAGACGCCCGCGGCCCTCATCGTTCTGCAGTCGGGGTGCACGGCCACGGCAGAAGAGATCATTCAGTTCTGCCGGGAGCGGATGGCCCATTTCAAATGTCCCCGGGTCGTTCGCTTCCTCGAAGTGCTTCCACGGACCACCACTGGCAAGGTCCAGAAGAACCTTCTCCGGACTCAGTTCTGGGAAGGCCACGGGAAGCGAGTCAACTGACCCTCGGAATCGGATGGCCTTTCCAGCCTTTTTCGGTACAGACCTGTCGGAGGTGCGAAGCACGAATTGATCACGGTCGAGAACTTGTCGAAGGCGTATCATCAGCAACCCGCGCTGCGCGGAGTGAGTTTCTCGGTAGCCGCTTCGGAGCTGACCGTCGTCATCGGTCCTTCCGGATGCGGGAAATCGACCCTCTTACGCTGCCTCAATGGCCTGGAGCCCTTCGATCAGGGCGCCATCCGGATTGGAGAGGTTCGGGTCGCCACGGAAGTGGGCCTCTCGACCAAGGCCCTCCATCGCCAGTTCCGCCAGCTGCGAGGGGAGGTTGGCCTCGTCTTTCAAGGGTTCAACCTCTTTCCCCATTTGACGATTCTCGAGAATGTCGCCCTCGCTCCGCGCGTCGTTCGTCAGATCAGCCGCGGCGAGGCCCTCGACCGGGCGCGGACCCTGCTCGCGAAGGTTGGGCTGGGAGATCGGCTCCATTCCCATCCCGGCCAACTGTCTGGCGGGCAGCAGCAGCGCGCCGCCATTGCCCGGGCTCTCGCCATGGCTCCGCGCGTCATGCTCTATGACGAGCCGACTTCGGCGCTCGATCCGAGTCTGGTTGGGGAGGTTCTGGCGATCATGCGCCAGCTCGATGACGAGGGAATGACTCAGCTCGTCGTCACCCACGAGATGAAGTTTGCCCGCGAAGTGGCCGACCGGGTCCTGGTCTTTCAAGAGGGAGAGCTGATCGAGAGCGGAGACCCCGAGGCCATCTTTCGCCACCCTCAGGATCCACGCACCCGGCATTCCTGCGGAGGTACCTGTGAGGCCCGCCGGAGAGCGCCAGGGCCATTGGCGATGGCTCCTGCCGCTCCTGCTTCTCTGGACAATACCCGGGGGAGATCTCGCCGCTCAACCGACGCCGCCAGCCCCACGCCCGATC
>JBEIJP010000400.1:0-3717 GCA_040380245.1 Acidobacteriota bacterium
CCGGTAGTATCTTCCCAATCAGAGACGACAGGCGACGGGCCGGGCAGAGAGAAGACCGAAAGGGTCAAATCGATCCGGACTATCCGGAATGGCGATAATTCTTGTGACGAAGCCGGCCGTTGGTGCGTCCGTGAGAGGATGATCCTACGGAGGTTCCTTCGCTCCCATCCCGAAAGTAGAAGGTAGAAACCAGAGGAAGAGTTCAGTGGGGGAGACATGAAGGATGGTCGTAGGGGGGAACGGAAGACTGGCGAGGAAGCAATTGGAATTCAAGAAAGGAAGGCAGAAGCAATGAGCAACGCAAGGTATTCGAGGCGCGAGTTTGGGGGATTGGTCCTGGCGGGGATTCCCTTCTCGGTGGCGCTGGCGGGTGAGATCGATTCGCGGCATCAAGGGGTGCGGGTCGGGCTGCAGTCGTACAGTTTCCGGACGATGGGGCTGGACGACGCGATCAAGGCGATGGCGGCGATCGGGATTGGGGAGTGTGAGCTCTTTTCGGGGCACGTCGAGCCACGGCCGCAGGCGCCGGCCGGCGGCCAGCCGACGGGTCAGCGGGGGCCCGATCCGGCGATTCGCGAGGCGCAGCGGGAGTGGCGGCTGAAGACGTCGCTCGACCATTTCGTCCAGGTGCGAAAGAAGTTCGACGCGGCGGGGATCAAGTTGCAGTCCTACAACCTGAGCTTCAACGACAGCTTCACGGATGAGGAGATCGACCGCGGGTTCGAGATGGCCAGGGCGTTGGGCGTCAGCTTTCTGACGGCCTCTTCGACGGTCAGCGCCTCGCAGCGGGTGGCGCGTTACGCCGACAAGCATCGGATGAGGGTGGCGATGCACAACCACGACAACCTCAAGGATCCGAACCAGTTTGCCACGCCGGCGAGCTTTGCGGCGGCGATGGCCCATTCGAAGTATATTGGGATCAACCTCGACATCGGCCACTTCACGGCGGCCAACTTCAATCCGGTGGAGTACATCGAGCAGAATCACAAGCGGATCACCAATCTGCACGTCAAGGATCGCAAGCGGGATCACGGGGCGAATGTGCCGTGGGGAACGGGAGACACTCCGATCCGGGAAGTGCTTCAGTTATTGAAGCGGAAGAAGTACGATATCCCGGTCAATATCGAGTATGAGTATCGCGGGGACGATGCCATTGCTGAAGTGCGCAAGTGTTTTCAGTTCATCAAGGATGCCCTGGCCTAAAGGCGAGGGGGGATCACGCCATCAAGGGGGAGAAGTATGTCGAAAGAGAGGATGACCCGGCGCAAATTTGTCGCCGGTACGACGGGAGCGGCGATCGGAGCGATGATCGTGCCGCGCCACGTGCTGGGGGGAGTCGGCTATCAGGCGCCGAGTGATACGGTCAACATCGCCGTGGTGGGGTGTGGGGGCCAGGGAGCCTCAAATGCCGCCGAGTTGTTGGCCAATGGGCAGAAGATTGTCGCGCTGGCGGATGTCGACTTCGGGTATGTCGACCGGGCGATCGAGGGGCGAACCAGGACGCGGGATGGGAAGCCAAACCCAGAGGGCGTCCTGGTGAAGGAGGCCTATCAGAAGGCGACGCGGTACGCTGATTTCCGCAAGCTGCTCGAGACGGAGAAGGGAATTGACGGGGTGATCGTCGCGACCCCGGATCACACCCACGCGATTGTTGCCAAGACAGCGATGGAGGTGGGCAAGGCGGTCTACGTCGAGAAGCCCCTCACCTGGTCGGTGCAGGAGTCGCGGGTGCTTCGCCAGGTGGCGGCGCGGACCAGGGTGGTGACGCAGATGGGCAACCACGGCCACTCGAGCGACGCGGCGGCGCGGGTCAACGAGTGGATCGAGGCGGGAGTGCTCGGGGCGGTGCGGGAGGTCCACATCTGGACCAACCGTCCGATCTGGCCGCAGGGAGTTCCGGTGCCAGCGAAGTCGGCGCCCTGGCAGGCGGGGGGAGGATTCGGGAACGAGTGGACGGCGCGTCGCATCAACCGGGTGCTCTCGCAGTCGGTGGTCGGGGAGTACAGCGTGCCATCGACGCTCAACTGGGATCTCTACCTGGGACCGGCTCCGCAGGTCGAGTATCACCCGATCTATCACCCGTTCAACTGGCGCGGCTGGCTCGAGTGGGGGACGGGGGCGCTGGGTGATATGGCGGCGCACCTGATGGATCATCCCTATTGGGCCCTGGGATTGACCTACCCGACGAGTGTCGAGGCGACCTCGACGCCGTGGGGGATGGGCAGCAACAACCAGCCGGCGAGCTATCCGCTCTCGACGCGGGTGACCTACCGCTATCCGGCGCGGGGCAATCAGCCGGCTCTCAAACTGACCTGGACCGACGGCGGGGTGATGCCGGATCGGCCCGACCTGTTGCCCGACAACATTCCGCTCGATCCGGGCGGTGGTGTGATCTATTACGGGGAGAAGGGGATTCTCATGCACGAGACCTACGGGTATCACCCGAAGCTCTACCCGCTCTCCCTGGTCGAGGTCGCCAACAAGGTACCGCGAACCTATCCGCGGGTCGAGGCCAATGCCGATGTCGACAAGAGCGCCAAGCACCGTCTCAACTGGGCGCGGGCGATTATGGGCAAGGAGAAGGCGACCTGTCCGATCGAGTACGCCAGCCGTCTGACCGAGAACATGCTGCTCGGCGTGGTGGCGATGCGGGCTGGACAGGGGGTCAAGATCGCCTACGATGGCGAGAAGGGCCAGATCACCAACGTACCCGCGGCCAATCAGTACCTGCACCGCGAGTACCGCAAGGGCTGGACACTCTAAGGCAGCTGACACGGCTCCACGACCGGACCGACATGGTTCGGTTGTGGAGCCTTTCTGTTTTGATCGACCGGACCTCGTGGCGGAGTGATCTGCTGGAGAGGCATCGACGGGTATCGGCAGAAGTTCTTGGGATGGGGGTGGAGGAATGGATCTCTTCTTTCCGACGCGGCGAGATTTTCTGATGGCGACGACGGCGGTGACGATGGAGACGCTGCGGCCAGGTCCGGTGCGCGAAGTCCCGGCCAATCGGATTCGCTTTGGGGTGATTGGGCTCAATCACGGCCACATCTACGGACAGACGCGCGCGGTGATACGCGGGGGAGGCGAGCTGGTCTCCTTCTACGCGCCGGAGCCGGAGTTGGTCGAGGCGTTCCGGAAGCAGTTTCCCGGGGCGCGTCTGGCGCGTTCGGAGTCGGAGATTCTGGAGGATTCGACGTTGCAGCTGGTGGTCAGCGCGTCGATTCCGAAGGATCGGGCGCCGCTGGGGATCCGGGTGATGCGGCACGGCAAAGACTTCATGGTCGACAAGCCGGGGGCGACGACGCTGGCGCAGCTGGCCGAGGTGCGGCGGGTCCAGCGCGACACGAAGCGGATCTATTCGATCCTCTATAGTGAGCGGTTGGAGAATCCGGCGACGATCCGGGCGCTCGAGATGGTGCGGGCCGGGGCGATCGGCCGGGTCGTCCAGACGATCGGGACCGGGCCGCACCGGATCAATCCCCGCACGCGACCGAGCTGGTTCTGGGATCCGCAGAACTTCGGTGGGATCATCTGCGATATCGGGTCTCACCAGTTCGATCAGTATCTGTCGTTTACCGGTTCGACCTCGGCGGAGGTGGTCGCCTCGCAAGTCGGCAACGTCCACCATCCGCAGTATCCGCTCTTCCAGGATTTCGGGGACGCGATGTTGCGCGGGAGTGGAGGGATGGGCTATCTGCGGGTCGACTGGTTCAC
>JBEIJP010000401.1:0-3706 GCA_040380245.1 Acidobacteriota bacterium
AAATCGCAAGGCCACGAGCATAGCTCGCAACAAGCTATCCAGAATGGCTGGCAAGGCTACGAGATGGATTCCCCAAACCAGTTCTTGCATGATGACGCTTGCCGATGCGATCTCCTTATCTATTGGAAGGCTGGCCACTCAGCCCACCAAGTATAATCGACCGGACAAGAACCGGATGTCTCATAGTTGGGAGCGGGGTGGCACTCAAACTCGCAGTGTACTGACTTGGAAAGAGAGTCGTCAAGGAAAGTTACCGTTCTTTCCTGGCCACGGCATGCCCGACAGAACCAGGCAGGCAGATCGACGATCCAATTTTCCTTTTGCCTGGCGTACGCATTCATTGCCATTCAGGTTTATTCACCTTTATTCATCCATCAAATTGACCCATTCAATCGCGCATCATGCGCCAAAGCTCGCGCTTCGCCAGCCATTGAGATTGACATGAGCGCCCAAGGTATGGTGAGATGCGCCTGTTAATATGAGTAGCACCTGATCCTGGCTGACGGGGCAGACAGCGGACTTCTCCTCACCCACCGCCGCCGCTCTTGTTGTTGATCGAGGTGGGAGCAAGACACACACATAACGATCGAGGTCGAACAGCCTGACGGAATTGCCGTCAAGGGTTGTGTCAGACCAAGACTTAGACGGAGAAGCGCATGAAGACTTCCCTGATTCCGCGGCCGCTCCTGCTCGGAGCGATGTACCTTCTTGTGTCTATTGGAGTCGTCCAAGGCAGTACCGTCGTGATCCCCAGCGACGAAGAGATGATCATCGGAGCACGCGCGATCGTTCGCGGCGTGGTCCTCTCCTCAGTGAGTGGGTACGATGATCAACATCAGGGGATCTTTACCTACACGACCTTGCAAGTGCATCAGGTCCTGAAAGGGACGATCGCGACTCGCGAAATCGTGATCAAGGAGCCAGGTGGGACCCTTGGCACCCGCGGCTCAACCCTTTTTGGCATTCCACAGTTCAGTCCCCGGGAGGAGGTGCTGCTCTACCTCGACACCTGGCCGGATGGAAGCCTGCGGGTCTATCACTGGTTTCTCGGCAAGTTTCGCATCACCCGGGATGAGCGGACCGGTGAGATGATGGTGGCCCGGGAGCCGGTTCATGAGCGGGTGAGCGTCCTTGGCCAGTCGCAGCGCGGCCTGGTAACCAACCAGTCGGATCTTGCCTCGTACCTCGAGCGGACGCTGACGCGCATCGCCGAACTGGCGGTTCCATCTCTTCACCACGAAGCCAGGTTCTACACAGGCACGCCGATGCTCTCGCTTCCGGTCGAGGTGGCCAGCCTTGACCACCTTCGACTGAGTCCCCAGTTTACTCTGCTCAATCCCTATCAACCGCAGCGATGGTTTGAACCGGACGAGGGTCGCGCCGTCGAATTCCGGATCAATCCCATCGGGATGCCCAATGCGAGAATGGTCGAAGATATTCTCGCGGCGATGGCGGTCTGGTCCTCGATCCCCGGAGCCTCGATTCGTCTGAGCGTGGGGGGGTTTACAGGAACGTGCGGGCTGACGACGAGCGATGGGGAGAACACGATCTCCTTCAACAACTGCGACCGTTACTCCGCCTTTTCTCCACCGGCGAATGGGGGATGTGCCGGGGTCCTGGCGGCGGCGGGCATCTCGCATTTCGATACCTCCCAGCGCCGAGAGATCAACGGGATCAGTTTCTTTCGGGCCATCGAGGGAAATGTCTCCTTCAATCCCCACGCCAGCTGCTTCTTCAATGATGCCTGCAACGTCCGGGAGATTGCGACGCACGAGTTTGGGCACGCGCTGGGGCTGGGCCATTCCCAGGACTCCAAGGCATCGCTCTTCGCGTTCGCGCATTTTGATGGTCGGTGTGGGAGCCTGCGAGCGGACGATGAGGCCGGGGCCCGATTCCTCTACCCCCAGGGGACCGCGGCTCCGCCGCCAGCCATCTCGACGACGACGCTGCCGGCAGGGCAGGCAGGGCTCTCCTATGACCAGCCGATCCTGGCCTCCGGCGGGACTCCGCCATATCGGTGGCAGATCTTCACCGGAGCACTTCCGACAGGGGTCGCGTTGACCAGCAGCGGCTTTCTGCGGGGGCTGCCGGCGGAGGCGGGTCAGTTCCGTTTTGTGGTCGAGGTAACCGATTCGGCGGGGGTACGGAACGCTCGGGATCTGCAGCTGGTGATCGCCAGCCGGCCCGAGGGGCCGCGCCCGACACCGGTCGTAGCCGGCAACGGATTGCAATTCTACGCACTCGCCGCACCGGTTCGCTGGTTTGACACCCGGTCGCGCGAGATTGCCTGCCAATCTTCACGAAGCGCGGTGAGCAGCGGGGGGGAGCCTGCGGATTCCTGGGGTGGGAAGCTGCCTCAACGCACGGATTCCAGAGACGGCGCAGGTGCTCGTTGGGCATGCCACGGTCCAGAATCTGGGGCGATCTTCGGGAGAGTACCAGATTCTTCCAGCGGGGCAAGCCCGCGGAACGGCTGGCCGGATTGGGGTTGGCGCATTCCAGATCAAAACGACCCCGTTTATGGTCCCTTTGAGTGCGGAAGGCGCGATCGAGATCTTTACCAACAGTCAAGTCCACGTCGCCATCGAGGTGGTCGGTTATTTTGCGCCCCCGGGTCCGGGAGGGCTCTACTACTATCCGCTGTCCAATTCGGTGCGATTTCTTGAGGCGCAACCGGGAGCGTCCGCCTGTGTCTCCCACAACAGTCCGTTGGGAACGGGGGGCACGCACGTCGAGCGGGTCTCGCTCAACTGCTTTGGGGCGAGCATTCCGACGACCGCGCGGGCCATCCTGGGAAACATGACGGTGACCAATGTCTCGTCGTCGACCGGGACGATCACGCTCTTTCCGGCGCTGGTCTCTCGTCCACAGGTCGTGCACCTGCAACTGCCGCCCTGGGAGACCGCCAGCACCCAGGCGATCGTCGGGCTGAGCCCGGGGGCGCTCTTCAGCGCCTATACCAGCACACGAATGAACCTGACGCTCGATATCTCCGGGTACTTCAGCCCGGAAGCGACCGATCGAAATGGGCAGGGAACGCTCTACTACCCGTTGGCAAGCGCCTTTCGACTCTTCGAGACGCAAGGGGGGCCGGGGGCGTGTCTGACGCAGAATCGCCCACTGACGGCCAACCAGGAGGTGACGGTGCAGGGGCGGCTGACCTGTGGTGGGGCGACCATTCCCGCCGAGGCCGTCGCATTGAGCGGAATGGCGGGAACGCTCGTCTCGTCCCCTGACTCTGGCTCGGTGACCCTCTACCCGGCGGATCAAAATCGCCCACGAACCATCAGCCTGCTGACGCAGGGGGTGGCCTTCCCCACCAATGGATTTGTGGTGCGCCTCTCCCGATCGGGTGAGTTTCGGATCGTTGCCGAGCGTTCGACCGACTTCTCGGTCGAGGTCGGCGGATATTTCGCGCCGTAAGTGGGCAGGCAGCGATCGTCACCGGTGGATGATCGCCAGGGATCGATCTATTTCTGGGCGAGGAGGAGGGTGGTCTTGACCGAGAGGTCGAAGGGGCCGTCCTGTCGCTCGCGATCGAGAATCTGGCTCAGCTGGTCGATCACTGCCTGGCGAGTATCCGGCAGCGGAAGAATGGCCAGCCAGGAGTCGAGAAAAGCCGTGCGGATGAGCGGGGAGGAGAAGAAGGAGGCCGCGTCCGGATACTCCAGCCGTTCGGTGCGAAGAAGAGAGCGGACGTGGCGCC
>JBEIJP010000402.1:0-3691 GCA_040380245.1 Acidobacteriota bacterium
ATGCAGGGGTACGGTTCGGCCACCTGACATCAGCGGCTCTTGCCCTGATCGGCCACGGCCTGGGTCGCCTTGGCAATCGCCTCGGGATCTCCCAGGTAGTAGTGTCGGATCGGGGTCAGGTTGGCGTCCAGCTCGTAGACGAGCGGAATCCCGGTGGGAATATTGAGCTTGATGATCTCCTCGTCCGAGATCTGATCGAGATACTTGACCAGCGCACGCAGGCTGTTCCCGTGGGCGGCGACGATCACTTGCCGACCCGATCGAACGGCCGGCGCGATCTGCTCGTGCCAGTACGGGAGCATGCGCGCCACGGTGTCCTTGAGACACTCCGTCAAGGGCAGCTCCTCGGCGGAGAGCGACTGGTACCGCGGGTCGCGTCCCGGGTGGCGTTCATCCTCCAGGGCGAGGGGGGGAGGAGGCGTGTCGTAGCTGCGGCGCCAGATGCGTACCTGCTCATCTCCAAACTGGGCCGCCGTCTCCGCCTTGTTGAGCCCCTGCAGCGCTCCATAGTGGCGCTCATTGAGACGCCACGAGTGCTCGACCGGGATCCACATCCGATCGAGCTCATCCAGAATGATCCAAAGAGTCCGGATCGCCCGCTTGAGAACAGAAGTGAAGGCCAGGTCGAAGCGGAATCCTTCCGCCTTCAAGACCTGCCCCGCCGCGCGCGCTTCGCGCAGCCCCTGCTCGGAGAGATCGACATCGGTCCACCCGGTAAACCGGTTCTCCCGGTTCCAATCGCTCTCTCCGTGACGAACAAGAACAAGTTTGTACATGAATCAAAATCTCCTCTCGAAAATCACTCCGCTGTCGTCAGCATGGAGAGTTGGCGGGAATCGAGGACACGCAGTTCACGCCGTCCCGTCGCCGCGGTCGCTTCCGGAAAGAGCTCCTGGAGAGAGGGGGCGTTCTCGGGCTTATGTTCGTGAGCGTGGTAACTCGATCGCACCAACGGTCCCGATTCGACATAGCGGAAGCCCATCTCCAGACCGATCCGCTTGAAATCGGCAAACTCCTGTGGCGTGTAGTACCTCTCGACGGGGAGGCGCCGCTCGGCTGGCTGGAGGTACTGTCCGATGGTCAGGATGTCGCAGTCGGTCGCCCGCAGATCCCGCATCGTTTGAAGCACCTCTTCATTCGTCTCTCCCAGTCCGACCATGATCCCTGATTTGGTCAGCATGCCGCGCCCTTCGGCGTCACGGCGGGCGGCGGCGCGCCGCAACAACTTCATTGTCCATTCCTCGTAACGCGCGTGGGGACGGACCCGGTGGTAGAGACGTGGCACGGTCTCGGTGTTGTGGTTGAGAACGTCAGGCCGGGCGTCGAGGACGATGTCGAGGGCCTCGTCGTTTCCTTCAAAGTCTGGAATCAAGACTTCGATCTTGCAGGCGGGGTTGATCTGCCGGACTGCCTGGATCGTCTCCGCCCAGTGGGTGGCTCCCCCATCGGTCCGATCGTCCCGATTGACCCCAGTGATGACCGCATGCTGCAGGTTGAGCTTCTGGACTGCCTCGGCGACGTGCAGGGGCTCGGCCGGGTCGAGGGGCTTGGGCTCCCCTTTGCTCACTGCGCAGAACCCGCAGCGACGGGTACAGACGTCTCCCGCGATCATGAAGGTGGCCGTCCGGTTGGTCCAACATTCGTAGATGTTCGGACAACGCGCCTCCTGACAGACGGTGTGAAGCGTCAGGTCGTTGACCATCCGCCGGACTTCCAGAAAGTCCTCGCCCATCTGCAGGCGAATCTTGAGCCACTCGGGTTTTGGTAACTTCTCTTTGAGCGATCGCATGGTAGAACTCCTCTGAGGGAATAGGGGAATAGGACTAATAGGACCTATAGGACCTATAGGACGTATAGGTCCTACAGATCTTATTCGTCCTACAGATCTTATTCGTCCTATAGGTCTTATTCGTCCTATAGGTCCTATTCTCCTATTCTCCTATCCTTCATCGAACTCTCCCTCCCAGCGGGCAACCACCGCGGTCGCCATACAGTTGCCGATGACATTCGTCGCGGTGCGGGCCATATCCATCAGTTCGTCGACCCCGAGAATCAGGGCGATCCCCTCCAGGGGCAGCCCAAACTGCGCCAACGTCCCGGCGAGGACGACCAGGGAAGCCCGCGGAACGGCCGCGATCCCCTTGGTCGAGAGCATGAGCGTCAGCAGGATCAACAGCTGCTGCCCGAGCGTCAGATCGATGTTCGAGGCCTGCGCGACGAAGACCGCCGCCAGGGAGAGATACAAAGTTGACCCATCGAGGTTGAAACTATACCCCATCGGGAGGACGAAGCTGACGATGCGCCGCGGCACCCCGAGGCGTTGCATATTCTCCATCGCCAGGGGAAACGCCGACTCACTTGATGTCGTCGTAAAGGCCAGCAGGGCAGGCTCCTTGACCAGCCGAATGAACTTGCGCAACGGCAGCCGAATCAGCAGTGCCACCACTCCCAAGACCACGACAATGAAGACGATCAGTGCTCCGTAGAGCGTGAGGATCATCAGCGCCAGGTTCTTGAGAACGCCCAGCCCCTTGCTCCCGACGGTCACCGCCATGGCCGCGCCCACCCCCCAGGGGGCGAAGTACATGATGTTGTTCGTAAACTTGAACATCACCTGCGAAAGGGACTCGCAGAAGTCGAGCATCGGGCGTCCCTTCTCGCCGATGGCCCCAAGCGCGACCGCGAAGATGAGGCTGAAGACGACGATCTGGAGAACGTCATTCTCCGCCATCGACTTCAGGAGACTCGTCGGAAAGATCGAGACGATGTGGTCCTGCGCGGTCATCTTCGACGCGCGGCCAGCGATCTCGCGCGCCTCGGCGCTCTGCTCGGCTGGCAGGTTGACGCCAATCCCCGGCTTGGTCAGATTGACCGCCCCGAGCCCGATGAAGAGCGCCAGCGTCGTGACGATCTCGAAGTAGATGAGCGCTTTGAGCCCGATCCGCCCAATCTCCTTGATCGTCCCCGCGCCGGCAATCCCCACCACCAGTGTCGAGAAGAGGAGGGGCGCGATGATGACCTTGATCAGACTGAGGAAGATCCGGCTGAGGACCCGCACCCATTGAATCACCTGCTCTTTGACGTGGGGGCTGTCATCGAAGAAGGAGTGGATCAAGCCCCCGACCAACACCCCGAGCGCCAGCCCGAGAAAGATCTGTTTCGTCAATGAAAGTCGAAATGTGTTCATGGTCTTGCCGGGGAATGTGGGGGAGTCTGCCGTGAATCAGGAACCGGAAGGGGCTCGTGCGGAGCCGTTTCCGGCGAAAGGTCACACCGTTCCATCTGCCGACCAAAGACGTCGCCAAAGTGGTGCACCACCTGGTCGATCACCACCGCCGGATCGACCGGGTGACCGAGCAGCCGCTCCAGGGAGGTCACGCCGTGATCCCGGATGCCACACGGAACGATCAGCCGGAAGTAGTCGAGATCGGTCGTAACGTTGAGCGCGAAGCCGTGCATCGTGACCCAGCGGGAGACGCGAATCCCCAGGGCGGCCAGCTTGTTTCCGTCGACCCAGACGCCGACGTGCGGGTTCTGTTCGTCGTGCCGCCCCGCCTGCAACCCGAAATGGGCAGCGGTACGAATGAGCACTTCCTGGAGATCCCGCACGTAGCGTCGAATGTCGCAGCGATCCGGGGAGAGGTTGAGAATCGGATAGCCAACCAGCTGCCCCGGACCGTGGTAGGTCACG
>JBEIJP010000403.1:0-3691 GCA_040380245.1 Acidobacteriota bacterium
GACCATCGGGGCCAATATCCCTTTATGAAATCGGTCGCCGCCCGGTAATATATCTCTCTGTGTCGGAGGGAGAGGATGGCAGCCGAGCCTGTGCGAGGAGGGAACTTGGAGCAGGAAGAGTTCGAGCAAGCGGAACCGAGACTTCAGGCGGGAGCGCCGGCGGAAGCGCCGGCGGAAGCGCCGGCAGAAGAGCCGGCAGAAGAGATAGATGGAAAAGCGATGCTGCTCCCGGACGAGCGGTTCAGGAGGCTCGACCGGCGAATCGTCCAGGTCTGGACGATTGGGAACCTGCTTGGTTACGGCCTCGCCCTTCTCTTCGTCCTCCCGTGGGCCATCTACTGGGGGTTGCGCCATCCGATGTTGCTCGGGTGGGTTCTGCTCGGGTGGGTCTTGTTGCTGGCAGCGGCCCTCTGGCTCAGTTTCTGGCGGCCGCCGCGGCTTTACCGGGCGTGGGGATGGCGGATCGATGATCGCCTTCTGGAGACCCAGAGCGGACTGCTCTTTCAGCGTCGACGGCTGCTGCCGCTCAACCGCCTGCAGCATGTCGACCTGCGGCGGGGACCGATCGAGCGGATCTACGGTCTGGCCTCGCTGATCCTCCACACCGCCGGGACCCAGTCGGCCAACCTGACGATCCCTGGGTTGGAGGTGACGGAGGCCATGCGGTTGCGAGACCACCTGGTCGAGAAGGGAGGCGGCGATGATGCCGTCTGATCCGCTCCCACCTTCCTCGTCAGAGATGATGCCAGACGGGGTCCTCCCTCCTTCCTCCCCCAAGAGCAGACCGCTGCTCGACCTTCCCCTTTTCGAGGGGAGACTCCATCCCCTGACGCTCGTCTTCAGCACCTGGAGAGGGCTGCTCACAAGTCTCTTGCCGATTCTCTCGCTTCTCCTCGTCGGAAACCGATGGGTGGCTTTGGGGATCCTGGTGCTGATACTCGGGGGGAGCGTCCTGACCGCCCTGCTGCGGTACTTCTCCTTCACCTATCGGATCGAGGCCGGGGAGTTGGTCACCTCGGGCGGGATCATCTCGCGCAATGTGCGCCATATCCCGCTCGACCGGATTCAGGAGATTCGGGTCGAGCAGGGAGTCGTGCACCGGTTGCTCGGAGTGGTCGACGCGCGGATCGAGACCGCCGGCGGCGGGCAGGGAGCGGAAGCGGTCCTCTCGGTCCTCAGGCAGGAGGAGGTCGACCGTCTGCGCGCGGCTGTCTTTGCCGCAGCGGCGACGTTACGCGACGGGCAGGAGGGGGGGGCCGCCCATTGCCCAAGCCTGAGTACGCCAGTCACGGGAGAGGCCTCTCCAGCGGAAGCGCCTTCGTCTCTGTTGCTGCAACTGCAGACGCGGGATCTGGTCCAATCTGGTTTGACGACCAACCATCTCGTCTCCCTCCTGGTTGCGGTCGGCGGCATCTTGAAGTTTGATGATATCGTGCCAGAATCGCTCTACCGGGAATGGATCCAAATGACGCTCGGGCGGGTGGTTACCACGGCCGGTCCCGCGCAACTGGATCCAGCTGGATGGACCTTCCTGGGCGGGGGGGGGTGGCTGGTTGCCCTTCTCCTGTTTTTGGCAGGTCTCCTTGCGGCGGTTCTCCTGGGGGCCATCTTTTCGACTGCCCGGGCGATCCTCTTGTTTCATGGGTTTGAACTCTCGCTGCGGGGGCAGAACCTCCATCGGAGCTACGGTCTCCTGACCCATCGGTCGACCAGCCTGCCCCGCCGCCGGATCCAGGTTCTCAAGATCGAGCAGAAGGTCCTGCGCCGCCTCTTTGGCATGGCGAGCTTGCGGGTCGATACCGCCGGCCGACAGCTTCAGGAGGAGGATGGAGAGCAGGGGCGCGATGTGCTGGTGCCGATCATGCCGGTCTCGCGGTTGAGCAGCCTTCTGCACTCGGTCTTCCCGACCCTCTCTTGTCCGAGCCCGGAGGGTTGGCGGCCGATCTCCCGTCACGCGATCTGGCGCGGCATGATCGCTGAGATGCTCGCGGTAACGCTGGTGACGGGGCTCCTCTTCTGGAAGCAGGGCTGGCTGGGGATCCTCGTCCTGCCGCTTCTCACCGTGCCGATCTGCTGGCTGATCAGCCGCGCCCAATACCGGGGTCGCGGGTATGCCATCTGCGGCGATTTTGTGCACACTCGTCAGGGGTGGTTGGGTCGTTCGGTCCACGTTGTCCCGATCGATAAGATCCAGGACGTCGAGGTCGTCCAAGGGCCCTTCGATCGCCTCTTTGGCCTGGCGACGATCGAGATCGACACGGCAGGACAGGTCTTTACCGGGGGAGCGCCACGCATCCGTTTTCTGCCGCTTGGGGAGGCCCTCTCCCTGGCGCGCCAACTCTCGCAACGCACCGCCCAGACCCGCTACCGCTGGTGACCCCCCCCGGACGTCCGACGAGCGATGGCCCCATCCTCTGGCGTCGAGGATGGGGCCATCGTCATTAGCAGGCGCTTGTCTGGCAGGGCTTACCTGGCCAGTTCCGACATCTTGACGGTGCGCTTCTCGGCCGCGGAGAGATCGGCGGCAAAGACGACCCGGTGGCTCTCGAAGGCGGTCTCGAAGTCGGTGAGGGGCATCGTCTCCCCCTTGCGCAGGCTGTCGATGAAGGCGACAAACTGCGGCAGGTAGGGGTGGTCATGGACATCCCCCGAGTCGATCATCCCGGTCTCGAGAGTGCTCCAGCGCTGCTTGGTCATCCCCTTGAGCTTGGCGCTGTAGAGCCGGTTGTCGAGGATACTCCCCTCGCTGCCGACGAGGTGGATGTGGAAGTAGTAGGGCTGGAGGCAATCGACCACCGAGGCCACCTTCCCGATCTTCCCATCCGTAAACTTGAGGAGGGTGACGATCGTCGTGTCGTACTCATAGGGATCAAAGATGGCGTTCTTGGACCGATTGCTGTAGCTGGTGACCTCTTCGACCTCGCCATCCATCATCATCAACAGCAGATCGAGCGCGTGACAGCCGGCGGTGAGCAGGCTGCTGCCGCCGAAGTCCTTCTTGACGTTCCAGGGAAACTGGCCGTACCAGGGGCCGATCCCGTGATAGTAGTCGACCTCGGCGTAGTGCAGCTCACCGAGCAGACCCTGATCGATCGTCGAGCGGAGCATGGTCCCCTGCTGGCTGAAGCGGACCTCGAAGCAGACGCAGGTCTTGACCCCGGCCGCCTGGATCGCCGCGCGCATGGCGACCGCATCGGGATAGCTGATGGCGATCGGCTTCTCGATGATGAGGTGCTTGCCGGCTCTTGCTGCGGCGATCGCCTGCTCGGCGTGGAAGGGGTGCGGGGTGCAGATGTCGATGACGTGGATCGTGGGATCGGCGAGCATCGCCTGATAGTCGCGATACGCCTTGAGGGGAGTGCCATACTGGGCCGAGATCTCCGCTTCATCGAGCTCCCGGCGCGAGCAGACGGCGGTCACCTTGACCCCCGGGATCTGGTTGAAGGCGGAGATGTGGGCGCCAGCGACCCATCCCAATCCGACGATACCGATGTTGATCTGTTCCATGGCGTGCGTTCTCCTCTGGGGAAGCGCCGGACCAAAAGTCGCTCCGGCGAGGTTGAATCAAAAAAAGAAGAGCGAAAGAGTGCGATTTCAGGCAGGGAGCGGAGGCCGCAGGGTCGAGGCGAGCAGCTCCTGGAGGATGGGCTGCCGTGGGTAGCCGTGCCCCTTGTGCTGGCGCAGCCCTTCC
>JBEIJP010000404.1:0-3686 GCA_040380245.1 Acidobacteriota bacterium
CTGCCTCTTCGTTGAGTGGGACCGCTCGTCGGTCTTGCCGATGCGGGACAATCGATCTTGCCCCCACCTCGTCGGCATCGTCCTCCGCCTCGACCAGATCCTGCTGGCCTCGTGCGGCGCCAACCCCTGCCACGGACTCCTCTTCCGTCTCTTCCTCGGTCGGCTCCTCGTCCTCGCTTTCACTGTAGAGCCGCTCTCCAAAGTCGACCAGAATCGCGGTGAGATTGTCTTCGGCGCCGGCCAGATAACATCTCTCCCGGAGTTGCTCACAGATGGTCTGGGGAGGATGGCGGCTGAGCAGCATCTGCTCCAGCTCCTCATCGTCGAGATGGATCGTGATGCCATCGGTGCAGAGAAGCAGACTGGTCTGTTCATCCAACTCGATCTCGATCTGTTCGACCTCGACCTCTACCTCGGCGCCGAGGGCCCGATTGAGCACGTGGCGTCGCGGATGGTGCGTTGCCTCTTCGGGGCTCAAACGCCCGGTCCTGACCGCCTCGTTGACTTCGGTGTGGTCCTCGGTCAGTTGGATCAGGCCCTGCGCGTCAAACCGGTAGACACGACTGTCCCCCACGTGCGCCACCACGGCCCGCCGGCCTTCGACGGCGACGACCGCGATCGTCGTCGCCATCCCCTTGAGACCCGGCGTCTGTTGCGCGTCGAAGTAGATCTTCTCATTGCAGTGGGCAATCGTCTTTTCGAGCAGTTCCCCAAGGCTCTCGGTCAGCGACCCGTCCAGCTCCTGAGAGAAGACCCGCTGAAAGACCTGGACAGCAAGTGAGCTCGCCGTCGCGCCCCCCTGTCGCCCTCCCACCCCATCGGCGACCAGGTAGAGCCCACGCTCCGGCCAGACCAGCAGATTGTCCTGATTCTCCGGACGCCGGGGATTGAGCCCTCGATCCGTGATCGATCCGCACGTTGCCTTCATACGCTATCCATTCAATTCCGTTCTCAATACCATTCTCAATTCCATTCGGCTGATCGATTGCGGTGAGAGATCGCCATCAACATCCCGAGAATCCAGAAACTGGTCACCAACGACCATCCCCCGTGACTGACAAAGGGGAGGGTAATCCCCGTCATCGGAACCAATCGAACCACGCCCCCAATATTGACAATCGCTTGAAATCCCAGAAAGACGGTCCCTCCGGCCGCGATCAGTTTGGTGAACATATCGGGCGCGGCGATCGCTGTCCGCATCCCCGCCCGCACCAGCACGGCCAGGCCGAGCAGGACGATCACGCCTCCGAGCAGCCCCATCTCCTCAGCGATCGCCGCGTAGACAAAGTCTGAATCGGCAATCGGCACGCTCTCCGGCACGCCCCGCCCCAGCCCCTTCCCCAGGAGACCACCCTCGGCGACCCCAAAGAGCGCCTGCAATGGTTGATACGCATCCCCCTTATACCACAAGTCGACATCGGCTCCGCCGTGCCGGGCTGCCGCCACTTCGGCGGCCCACCACGAGTGGAGATCCGGATCAGGGGGGGCCTCACCCTGGAGCCAGAGATAGAAGCGCTGATGAATGCGCCGGGGAATCCCCTCGCGAACCAGGCGAGCCACCCCGCCGGCGCCGCCCCCTTCGCCCACCGTCCCGCCCGTCAACCGCTGATAGGTCCCCCCCAGCAAGACCGCCCCGGCGAGCAAAACCCCTAACAGCAATGGCGCCAGCATCAACTGCCTGAGCCGGCGCACCGCGACCAGGTACAGACAGAGGTAGACCGCCACGAAGATCAACATCTGCCCGAAATCGGCCAGGATAAAGAAGGGCAGCAGCGGCAATGTCGAGAGCAGCAGCAGCGGGATCAGCACCCGCCACGCGGGAATCCCCCACCAGGTCCGTGAAAGGTGACGGTACTGATCGGTCAAAATCCCGGCGTAACTCAGCAGAAAGGCAATCTTGACCGGTTCCCATGGAGTGGTCCGCCCGAGAAACTTTCCCCCCTGCGATCCATATCCCGCGATGATCACCAGGGGGATCGTCGTTGCGATCCCCAGGACCAGCCCATGCCGCTGCAACCAGAGGAGCGCGCGGGGATCTTCCACCACTCGATAGGCCACAGCCAACGCGATCACGGCGAGGAGCGGAACCCACGTCGAAAGGGAGGTCCACACCTCCCACCCTCCGATCGCCTGTTGCGGCGCGGGCCGCTCCGATCGATCGCTCAGACGCTCTGCTGGACGTGGCGGGCGCTCGCCGGCTTCCCCGAAGAGGACCCGTTTCTTCCCTTCGTCATACCATTGATCGACGTAGCGCTGCTGGAGGGTGTCCGTCTTTCCCAGGCGTGCCGCCCGTCCCCCAGATCCTCCCCGCCCATACTCCGGGTCGGTAAAGAGCCGATACTGCACCACCTGTCCGATCCCGAAGAGCGCCACCGCCGACGTCAGCAGGACCAGATCTCCCCGGTAGCCACGACCTCGCACCAGCCACAAGAAGACCCCGAGGAGAGGCACGAAAAGAACCATGTTCCGCCACGCCACCCAGCCGGATGGATCAAACCCCCGCCCTTCCCCGGCACGGATGATGGCCCAGTGGGCGAGCCCCGTCAGGGCCGCCAGCGACAGCAGAAGAAGAAAATGTGTCGACGGTCGGTTCTTCATCCCGGCAACCCAGTCCCAGCCAGTCCACTCCTCCCGGACATCAGCCCTGCTGGCAGCCTGGGCAGAAGTAGGTCGAACGCCCCCCTTGTGTCAGGCGAGAGATGACGGACCCACAGGCAGGGCACAGCTGCCCCTCCCGGTCATAGACCCGCCAATTCTCCTCGAACGCTCCAGCTCCGTAGCGGCCATAGATCTCCCGTGGATCGGTCTCGAGGGTGCTCCCCGCCTCGATCGCCTCCCGCAAGACTGCGATGATCTCGGCGTGCAGCCGACCGACACGCTCCGGAGCGAGTTGATTGGCTGGCCGACGGGGATCGATTCCCGCCCGGTGGAGCGCCTCCGCCGCGTAGATGTTCCCCAGGCCAGTGACCCGCTCCTGGTTGAGCAGGAGGAGTTTGATCGCCAACTGGCTCCGCCCGCATTGCTTCTCCAGGTAGTCGACCGAGAAGGCCTTGTCAAAAGGCTCCGGGGCCAGCTTACGCAACGCCGGATGCCCGGCCCATTCCCCTCGTCGCACCACCGTCATCCAGGCAAAATGTCTCGGATCGGCGAAATGAAGCTGATCCCCTCTGTCCAGCTCGACCACCAGGTGCGTGTGCGCCACCCCGAAGTCCGCCGCCAGCCCCGCCTCGACGAAGAGAAATCGACCGCTCATCCGCAGATGCGTCATCCACGTCCAACCCGTCGAGAGGTGCACCAGGATATGCTTCCCCCGCCGGTCGACCGCTTCCACTTCGCCCCGTCGCATCCGCGTGGCAAATTGACGCACGGAGAGCTCTGGCGCCAAGCGCGCACGGCGCAAGTCCACTTGCTCGACCCGCCGCGCCACCAGCAATGGGCGCAGATGTCGGACCACCATCTCGACCTCAGGTAATTCAGGCATACCCTCGATCTTTATCATGCCCCTCCGGTGATTGGAAAGACCTGCCGCTTGCCCACGCCAATTCCCCCTTCCTCCCTGCCGTCTCTTGCCTTCCCGAGAAAAAGGAGAGGATCGCCGTTGACAGCCCCCATCACCGGGTGTATATTCAGTTTTTGTTGGACACGACTTGACGCGGGGTGGAGCAGCTGGTAGCTCGTTGGGCTCA
>JBEIJP010000405.1:0-3681 GCA_040380245.1 Acidobacteriota bacterium
GTCTCATAACCGAGGGTACTCTGTGGGTAGGGGAGGAGCATGTCGTTGTCGAGCTCTTCGGGACCTGTACCACCCGGATCGTTCCGCCGGAGGCCTGCTCGACCGCCAGAGAACTGGCGAGCAGATCATCGCCCCCAATCGTCAGCAGCCCATCGATGTCGAGCTTGGCGAGAGCGGCGAGGGTGTTCTGCAAACCTTCCGGGTGGCGCGAGATGTCTGTCCGCGAGACGCCCAGCAGACAGCCCCGGTCGAGATGGATATGGGCCACCTCGTCGCGGGTCAGTTCGTGTTGTTCATCGGTGTACCGCTGCGCGAGCCACTCGAAACCGTCGTGAATGCCGATCGGCGTCACGCCGAGGTCGATCGCCCGGAGGGCCGCCGCCGCCAGCACATCGTTCAAGCCGGGCGCCGGACCGCCGCCCACCAGAATTCCCAATCTTTTGATCGTCATCGTACTCTCCTGCTCTCACTCGCTTACGAACGGAATCGATCCTTCAACTCCTCGATGGTCAGGTTGCCAGCCTGGGCCAGCTGCGCCGTCCAGCCCGCCTTCTCAAAATCGGTGTAGTCGAGCCGGAGCATGTACTGGCGGGCGACCCGGTAACTCTCACTGGCGACATCGACATTGCGGACTCGCGTCTTGCCGGTCTGGGGGTCCCGGATATCCGAGAAGAGCATCGGAACCAGCGTCCCGTTTTGGATGCTGACCATCGCGCCGCTCCCACCCTGGAGGAGAAAGCGGATCGCGGCATTGCCCAGCTCCCGACAGTAGGCCATATCGAAGGGGATCGGGTCGCAGCAGCGGAGCTCGTAGCCAATATTTTTGTTGCTGACCGAGAGGCGGATTCCCCGCTGACGGAAGCGCGCTTCGAGCTCCACCTTGACCTTGCGGCCCAAATCGACCTCGGCAAAGCGGATATGGCCGTGCTCGTCGAGTTCGACGTCCTGCAGGTCCTTCAGTTCATTGGGATCGAGCTTCTCGATGAGCCCTTCGGCGAGGATCGCGACGCCGTAATTTCGCCCCATCGCGCGGCGCTTGATGATGGTGCCTTCGAGAATGTCGCAGATGGAAGCGAAGGGCACGACCTCCTGTGGAAACTCCTCGCGGATGAGGGTGACGGAAGCCCCGGCGGCCTTACCGATGCCGAGCGCCAGATGGCCCGCCTGGCGCCCCATCGCGATCAGAACGTACCAGCGTCTGGTCGCGCGCGCATCCTCAGCGAGATTCTGGACCAGTTCGACACCGACGTGCCGCGCCGATTGAAATCCAAAGGTTGGAATGTGGGCGGGAAGAGGCAGGTCGTTGTCGATCGTCTTCGGGACGTGGACGGTGTGGACGTTCGACCGGGCCGCTACCGTGGCTGAAGACTTGGCCGTGTCATCCCCGCCAATCGTCACCAGGTGGGTCACTCCGAGCGACTCCAAACTGCGGACGACCGCGGCCATGGCTTCGTCCGATTTCGTCGGATTTTCGCGAGAGGTTCCAAGGACCGAGCCGCCGCGGAGGTGGATCCGGGAGACATCGTCGACCGTCAGCGGCCTCATCAGCGAGAGATCCTCACGCACCAGCCATTTGAAGCCATCGCGAATCCCGACCACCCCAAAGCCAGCGTTGATCGCCTTGATCGTCGCGGCCGAGATGACTGCGTTGATCCCGGGTGCGGGCCCTCCACCCACCAGGATTCCAACCTTGCCTGTTCCCCCAGTCGTCATGTTCTTCTCTCTCCTCTTCGTCCGTGCGGCTGACCCTCCCCCCGTCGACTGGTGACCGGCTCCGGTTGACACCTGTTCCAGGATGGAAGGCTCTTTTTGCTCTCTTTTACCAAACCGCCATTCTACCTTCCCCGACAAGGCTTGACCAGTTAACCGCGCAATTATTGACGTCAAACCGCGCGATTATTGGCGCCAGACATAGACATCGCGGGCAATCTCTTCCTCGAGGGCGATCTGGGTCTCCTCACACTGGACGACGAAAGAGGGAAACTTCTGGTGGAGGCGGATGGGGACACCGGGAAGGATCCCGAGGGAGGAGAGCTTTTGAATGCGGGGATAGTCGCGAGCGCTGACATAGGCGACACGGGCCTCTTCACCCAGATTGAGTCGATCGAGAGAGGTGACGAGCGGGTTGAGTTGCGTCCCGGCACGGCGACAACACTCTCCGGCGGGGATGGGACGCTGGTGAGGGCAGAAGCGGGGGTGCCCGAGGAGGGTACAGATCGCTTCGGTGACGCCGCGAGCGAGGAGGTGCTCGAACTCACAGGCATCGGCCTCGCTCTCCTCGATGGTCATGCCGAGGACATCGACAACGAGTCGCTCGGCGAGTCGATGACGACGAATGACCTCCTCCGCGGTGCGCCGCCCTTCCGGCGTCAGGCGGAGTTCGCCCTGGGAGGTCCGGGTGAGCAGTCGAGCGGTCTCCGCCTCGGCGAGGAGGTCAGGGGTGACCTCGGTCCTGGCGCGGCGGGAGACGCGCTCCTCGCTGGTCGAGCCCTCCTCCTCGGCTGTCCAGATGGCCTCCAGCAACTCAACGATCTCATCCGCCAAACGTGGATGGGTCACCATGACTCACGCTTCCTCTCTCGATCTGTGGTCTTCCTTCCGGTCCCGCCTGCCGTCGCGCTGCGTCCAGTGATGATCGCGGCTAGAAAGTCACGCCAAGGGTCCGCAGGGCCCAGGCGACTCCCCCTCCGACGGCAATCGCGAAGGGGGTGATGAAGGCGAGCATGAGCAGCGCCTTCCGGCCGCCGTGCTCGCGAACGATCATGAAGAAATTGGCGACACATGGAATGAAGAGGGTCAGGACAATCAGGGAGGTGACGATCTGGACGGGGTTCATGGCCCCCTCCCGGACCAGGTCGAAGAGTCCCGCGGCTCCATAATCGCGTCGCAGAAAACCGAGGATGAGAACCCGGGCGGTCGCCTCCGGCAGGTCGAGAATCCCTGTGACCACTGGGGCGAGACTCCCCTCGATCAGTTGCAGGCCACTGCGCTGCCCCCACGGCGTCGGAATCCGCACGCGGTCGAGAATGAAGAGGATCAGCGTCCCGAGCACGAAGAGAGGGAGCGCCTCGCGGAGGTACCAGACAATCCGCAGCCGGGTCTTCGTCCAGACATTCCGAAAGATGGGAACCCGGATGGGTGGAATCTCGAAGATGAAATCGCCCCGCTGCCCCCGAATCACCTTCGAGGAGAGGTAGCCAACCAGGACCATCTGGGAGAGGACTACCCCGAAGACGGTCAGGACCGCCCCCAGATTGATCGAGGCGGTGATGCCGAGGATCACTCCCAGTTGGGCGGAACAGGGGACGCCGAGGGCGAGCAGGAGCGTGGCGATGATCCGCTCCTTTTTGGTGGCGAGGATCCGGGTCGTCATCGTCGCCATGGTGTCACATCCGAGGCCAAGGACCATCGGTAGGACCGCCTTGCCGTTGAGCCCCATGATCCGAAACGCCCGATCGGAGAGGATCGCCAGTCGCGGAAGATACCCGCTGTCCTCGAGCAGCCCGAACGAGATGAAGAAGGCGAAGACGATCGGCAGCACGATCGCCAGCGCGTAGGTCAACCCGACGGAGACGAGGCCGTACTCGCCAACGAGCAGGTCATAGAGGATCCCGGCCGGGAGGAGACGCTGCAGAAACGGGGTCAGGTACTGGTTGAAGAGCGTCGTCTCGAAGGCGTCGA
>JBEIJP010000406.1:0-3676 GCA_040380245.1 Acidobacteriota bacterium
GTGCGGGCGCTGCTGGCGACCTGCCTCGCGGAGGGCAGGAGTCCGGCATCGATTACCGAGGAGCAGATTCAAGCCCATCTCTACACCGCCAACCTGCCCGATCCAGATCTGCTCATTCGGACGAGTGGCGAGTTGCGGATCAGCAACTTTCTGCTCTGGCAGATCGCCTATGCGGAGATCTATGTGACGGAGACGCTCTGGCCGGACTTTGACCGAAAGGACCTCTTCACGGCCCTGGTGGAATATCAGAAACGGGATCGGCGCTTTGGCGGCTTGACGGGGGAGTCGCTCACGGTCGGGAGAATCCCCTCGTAATTGCCTGAATATTGGACGTGGGAGAGTGGATGGCACGTGTACTGACCGCAATTGTTCTGTTGCCGATCTTGATGGGGGCGCTCTGGATTGCGCCCCCGATCGTCTTTGTTGGGATGGTGGGTGGGGCCTTGTTGCTCGGGCTGCGCGAGTTCCATCATCTGGCAGGGGTTGAGCCAAAAGACCGATGGATTGGGATGGGGGCGGTGAGCGCGCTCGTCGGCGCCTTCTTCCTCGGGCGGATGGACTGGGTGGCGGCGATGCTCGGGCTCTGTGTGGTGCTCGAGTTTCTTCAGACACTTTGGCGGCAGCGCCAGCAGGAGGATCACCGTGGCGCCCTCTCCGGATTGAGCGTGCGATTGACCGCCGTCCTCTACCTGGGATTGCTGGGTGGCTTTCTGAGCGCCCTGCGCGTCCTCGAGTCGGAGGTCCCCTCGCTCTCCGCGAAGCTCCTGACCTTTTTCTTTCTGGTGGTCTTCGCGGGTGACACGGGCGCCTACTACACGGGACGGGCGCTGGGTCGCCACAAGCTGGCCCCCCGGATCAGCCCGGGCAAGACGTGGGAAGGCGTCGCGGGGGGGCTGCTGGGGAACCTGCTGGCCGTTCTCATCGCTCGTGGAACCTTCTTTCCCGAACTGCCGCTTCTGGAAGCCCTTCCTCTGGCGTTGCTGATGGGGGTGCTGGGCGTGACGGGAGATCTCTGTGAATCGATGATCAAGCGGGGCGCACAAGCGAAAGACGCGGGAGGACTTCTCCCGGGGCACGGCGGGTTGCTCGACCGGTTCGATAGCATGCTCTTCAATGCGCCCGTCCTCTACTACTACGCCCTCAGCAGGTGGTTATGAAGCAAGTGGCGATTCTTGGATCGACGGGTTCGATCGGTTGCAACACGCTGCGGGTCATCGACGCGTTTCCGGAGGATTTCGGGGTGGCCGCGTTGGGGGCGGGCGCCAACGTCAGCGTGCTGGCGGATCAGATCGAGCGTTACCGACCGCGCGTGGTGGCCGTCGCAAACAGCGGGGCCGCCGAGGCGCTGCGTGGGTTGCTGGCGCAGCGTGGCGTGTCGCCGCCTCCACAGATTGGCGTCGGGGTCGAGGGATTGGTCGAGGTTGCCACGTGCGAGGGGGTGGAGATCGTCATCGGAGCGGTGGTGGGCGCACTCGGCCTGGTTCCCACCCTGCGGGCGCTCGAGTTGGGGAGACGGGTCGCCCTGGCCAACAAGGAGACGCTGGTCATCGCGGGGGAGCTCATGACGGCGGCGGCCGCGAGATCCGGGGCGGAGTTGCTGCCGGTCGATAGTGAGCACAATGCGCTTCACCAGTGTCTGCGCGGCGAGACCCGGCGAGAACTGAAACGCATCATCCTCACGGCCTCCGGGGGGCCGTTCCGAACCACACCGCGGGAGGTGATGGAGCAGGCGACGCCCGCCGAGGCTCTCTGCCATCCGACGTGGCGAATGGGAGCCAAGATCACCATCGATTCCGCGACGATGATGAACAAAGGGCTCGAAGTGATCGAGGCACGCTGGCTCTTCGATTGTGCGGCGGACGAGATCGACGTCATCGTTCATCCACAGTCGGTGGTCCACTCGATGGTGGAGCTGGTCGATGGATCGATTCTGGCGCAGCTGGGGGTGACAGATATGCGCCACGCCATCCAGTACGCGCTGACCTATCCAGCCCGACGACCGTCGGTCCTCCCGCCGCTCGACCTCGCCAGCCTCGGCCGACTGGAGTTTTTTGCCCCGGACAATGAGCGCTTCCCGTGCCTGCGGCTGGCCTATCACGCGTTACGGGTGGGCGGGACAATGCCGGCGGTGCTCAACGCCGCCAACGAAGTGGCGGTCGGCTCTTTTCTGGAGGGGCGGATCTCCTTCGGAGAGATCGCGCGGGTGATCGAGCGGACCTGCGGGGCGCACGAGTCCTCGCCGGCGCGGGATCTGGAGACGGTCCTGGCGGCGGATCGCTGGGCACGCGACTGGGCCGGTGCTCAGTTGACCCGCTCTGGGCTGAGCGCTTGACGGCGCTCTCCTGGCCCCGGCTGGTAGTGGCTTCCCGGCGCGGCCGCACCTCCGCTGCCGTCGGGACGGCGTAGGCGACTTTTGACAGCTCCCCCTGACCTGCCCTACACTGACCCCATTGTTTTGAGAGGAGATCCAAGGTGAGCTTTGTAGCGTTTGTCGTCATTCTTTGCGCGATGATCGTCATTCACGAGTTTGGCCACTTCATCGTGGCCAAGATGCTCGGGATTTCGGTCGAGACCTTCTCCGTGGGGTTCGGTCCGCGTCTGCTCGGCTTTCGGCTGGGAGAGACGGACTACCGCCTCAGTGCGATCCCGCTTGGTGGATACGTCAAGTTCCGCGGCGAGAACATGGAGATGTTGCAGGGGGAGAGCGAAGGATCGATCGATGAGTTTCTCTCTCATCCGAAGTGGAAGCGCTTTCTGGTGGCGATTGCTGGTCCAGCCTTCAACATCGCCACGGCGATCCTCATCCCGGCGGTGGGCATTCTGATTGGGTTTCGGGACAGCGCTGACCAGGTCCAGAAACCGACAATTGGGCGAGTCGCCGTCGATTCGGCCGCGGCGCGGGCCGGACTCCTCCCGGGAGATCGGATTCTGGCGACCAACGGACGCGAGAATCCCACCTGGCGCGACATCGAGTTGGAGGTCATGCTGCGGCCAAACGAGCCGATCGCGCTGCGGGTCGATCGGCAGGGACAGACGGTCGCTCTCTCCCTGACTCCCACTGCCCGGCAGGTGGGGAATGAGCAGGTCGGTGATTCCGGGATCGAACCCTACATCGCCCTCGAGAATATCCGTGTGCTGGGCGTGCGGGAGGGAATGCCCGCCGCGACGGCGGGGCTGCGACCGGGCGACAGGGTCGTCGCGCTCAATGGTCGACCAGTGGCGGCCTGGCACGAATTTAAGGACAGCTTGCAAGGGAGCCAGGGGGCTCCGGTGACGCTGACCGTCGACCGTGCCGGGCAGCGTCAGGAGCTGACGGCGGCGCCGGTATTGCAGGATGGCGAGTACCGATTGGGCTTTTCGCCGGACCTCTCCATCGTTGTGCGGACCGATTCGGTGCTGGGCGCGATCCGCTACGGGTGGGACTACAACTGGATGTGGCTCCGCATGACCGGGGTCGCCTTCCAGCAGATCTTCACGGGGCGGCGCTCGGCGCGGGACGCGGTGGGCGGGCCGGTCAAGATTGCCCAGGAGACGATGAACACCTACGAAGTCGCGGGGTGGGCCGGGACCATCAAGTTGATGGGCATGTTGAGCCTCAACCTGGGGGTCTTCAATCTGCTGCCGATTCCGGTGCTGGACGGGGGAGTCATTCTCCTGCTGCTGATCGAGGGGGTGA
>JBEIJP010000407.1:0-3668 GCA_040380245.1 Acidobacteriota bacterium
GTAAGCAAAAGCGTTCTTAGCTGTTCGCGTACATCTGTTGATATGCCCCCCCGCGCTGGAATCAACGCAGGTAATTCAATTTCAACATCGGACCAGTCTTCGTCGGTATCAATCGGTAAATGCAACGATATGCTTGTCTGGAGTGCTGTGGCCGCTTGTAATCGTTTACTGTCTCCCTCAGGACGCACAGGATCAATATCTTCCTCCCAGTTAAGCCCGAAGAGGGATTCCTCCTCTGTACGGGCTGGTTCCGTTGAAGGAAATTGTTCAGATGTAGCAGTTGGCAATGAGGGTGCGGCTTGGTTGTCTTCTCTCCGCATCATTTTTGACGCGAGTAGATGCGCCAGTGGTTCGTACCCACGCACTATTGCAATCTGCAGTGCGTCATCTCCGTTTTTATCCTTGATTGCAGGATCAGCACCCGCTTCCAGCAGGATTCTGCAAATTTCAAGATGCCCTCGATATGCTGAGAGAATAAGTGGTGTCCGCCCTTCAGCGTCCGTCGCATTGACGTTTTCGCCTCGTTGCAGGTGGGGCTTCAACGCGCTACTCACACCGGAAAGTATCGCCATGCGAAACAGAGGACTCAGTGATTTTGTCGTGCTGCGCACAGTATCCATAATTGCTATTGACTCATTGCAGCAAAGTAAGGGGCACGTTCAGATAATTCATTTGTGCAAAATATCGTTTTCAGTCTGGTTGATTGTTATGTCTTTTGGCCACTGAGACTTCACCCTATTTTTCTGTTGAAAACCAAGAGAGAATGGCAACTCTCAAGACCCGTCAGGCCGTTCGAAAATTGTGAAAGAATCGTGGACCCGTAAATGGCTGTTTTGAATGGCTGCAGGGATGTCTGAGGGGCGTCCACTGTAACCCCTGCGACCCTGTCTCGACGTAATGAGCGATAAATGAGCCGACTCACGAACGGGGGATCGGAGCAACGGCTAGTGGCCAGGCTGATGGGGCAATGGTCGGGGAGCCATCACCCACAACGCAATATAGTACAGAAAGGGCCCAAAAGCCACGAGAAATTGCGCCGTCTCCCCCAGAAAAAAGCCGGCAGTCGAGGGGGGAGCCTCGCTGCCGGCGGGGTGGATCTCTCCGTCGAAGGGAGCCGTTATTTGGGCTCGCGGTCCCACCAGTACTGCTTCTCGAGCTTCTGTTCGGCGGGCCAGATCCGATCGAGCGTCTCGCCGTGGAAGAGTTCGCCGTTCTTCAAGACCATCTGAATCGAGTTCGTCTGTCTGATATCGGCGAGGGGATTGCCTTCGAGGACGACGAGGTCGGCGAGTTTCCCGACTTCGAGGGAGCCGACGTCCTGTTGGAGGCCGATGGCCTCAGCGCCAAAGATTGTCGCGCACTGGAGGGCTTCGTGGGGAGACATGCCGCCGGACTGGAGGGCCCAGAGTTCCCAGTGGCAGCCGATGCCCCGCATCTGGCCGTGTCCGCCGAGGCCGACACGCCCGCCGGCCTTGACGATGGCGGCCGCGCCTTTGGCGATGCCGACGTGGCCATACTCCTCTGGATGGAACCACTGGGTGCGGCGGCGCAGCATGGTGTTGAGCAGTTCCTGGGGGATGAAGCGGGCGAGTTTGCGATTGCCGACGACGTCGGTATTTTCAAAGAAGTAGTTCTCCGACCAGGGGGCGCCATAGGCGACGAGGATGGTGGGGGTGTAGTAGGTCCTGGAGCGGGCGACGAATTCGATGACGTCGCGGTAGAGGGGTTGGATGGGGAGGGAGTGTTCATTGCCGGAGAAGCCATCGATCATCTGGGAGAGATCGAGCTTCATATCGAGAGCTCCCTCGGTGGTGGGGGTGATGCCAAATTCGCGGCAGGCCTCGGCGACCCACTGGCGGACGATGCGGTCGCCAGCGACATATTGTTTGAGGGTCATCGTCTGGTAGGCGTCCCGGTAGCGACGGATGAAGTTGCGGGTCGCCTCGCGATCGCTGAGGCCGGAGCGGTCGAAGACGCCCGGGCCGGTGGTGAAGACGCGTGGACCGAGGATATCGCCGGTCTCGACGAGGTCGGCATAGGCGTAGACGTCCGTGGTCGAGCTCTGCGGGTCGCGGGTGGTGGTCACGCCATAGGCGAGGTTGGCGAGGTACTGCCAGACCTGGGTCTGGTGGACATCGCGCGGGGGCCACATATGGGCGTGGACATCGACGAGGCCGGGGATGATCGTGCGGCCGGTGACGTCGATGACGCGGGCGCCGGCAGGGAAGGGAGGCGTCGGGCGTCCCTTGGCCGGGAGGGCGCGGATCTCGGTGATGCGGTTGTTGGTGATGGTGATCGCGCCGCGCTCGATCACCTCCTGCCCCTTCATCGTGACGATGCGGGCGCCGCTAAGGACGATGGTCCCGGTCGGGCGCGCGCGGGGGCGTTCGACGACGATGGCGGCCTGCTCAGGCTTCTCGGCCTGGAGCGGTTGCCAAAAGAAGGTCGCGCCCCAGGACCATGTGACCATCTCGCCGGTGGCCGACCAGCCGAGGTAGTCTCCGCCCTCAGCGGAGAGTTTGCGGACGGGGACGGGGGGCGTCGGGGCGGTGACGTTGACGGTGACCGTCTCGCCGCCGGCGCGGGGCAGGGTGACGAGGTAGTGCTTGCCCTGCACCTCGCAGAAGGCCCGGGCGCCGTCGGGAGAGATGCGGATCGAGCTGGCGGCGGGCGGATTGGGCGGGGCTCCGCTGCCGGTGACCCGCAGGTGGGTCCGCCGGTCGAGCCCGTCGAGCCGCAGCGAGGTCAGCCCCTGCGGGGTCGTCAGGTAGACGCGTTCGGAGCTGGCGCTGAAGTGGGGGGAGCGTCCGCCCTGGGTCGGCCCGATCAGCACCGACTCGCCGCCGGTGGCTGGCAGGTAGCGCAGATCGCTGGTAGTGCTGCCCGGGACGCCGGTCACCTCGCCCTCGGCGTGGCCGTGCAGCAGGGCCTCCGTCTCCGAGAAGAATTCGTGCTGGCCGGAGAGGTCGGAGAAGAGGTGGTCGGCCATCGCGCCGGTGACGAAGACGATCTTACTGTTGTCGGGCGTGTAGACCGGAGAGCTATAGAAGGCGGCGCGGCGGGTCAGCTGCTCGGCCGCTCCGCCAGCGCGCGGGACGCGGTAGAGGTGTCCCCCGTCGCGGGTCCAGGTGGCGAAGGCGACGAAGGCTCCGTCGGGCGACCAGGTCGGCATGAACTCGCCGACCTCGAGGTTGGTCAAGCGGCGCGGTGTCCCGCCGGGCAGGTCCATAACGTAGAGCCGGTTGAAGGCGGTGAAGGCGACCTCTTTGCCGTCGGGGGAGAGCGCCGGATAGCGAATCAGGCGCGCGCGGACCTGCGCGCCGTCGTCGACGCGGTAGTCGGACCGCAGGTGGGCGGCGAGGTCCATCTCGACTTGCGCGTTGAAGGGGATGGTCGTCGCCGCGCCGGTGGCGAAGTCGACCCGCTTGATCTTGCCGCCGATGTTGATCAGCAGCGACTTGCCGTCCGGCAGAAAGGCATAGCCCGGGAAGGTGTCGCGGGTGGCCCTCGACTCCTGGTCGTCGCGCGTGGCGTGGTCGATCAACCAGCGCTCCTCGTTGGTCTCGAGGTCGCGCACGCGCAGGGCCGTCCGCGTCTGCCAGCGGGTGGCAAAGACGAGGAAGCGGCCATCGGGGCTAAGCACCGGGCGCATCGCGCTGCCGGGGGCA
>JBEIJP010000408.1:0-3652 GCA_040380245.1 Acidobacteriota bacterium
CCCCCAGTTTCCGTTCCTGCAGACCAGCACCCAGCGGTCACTGGATGGCGTCACGCCGGCTTTCATCCTTGCGGACGGACCCGCCGTTCGCCCAATCTCCCCGAGTCTTCTCGATCCAAACGCCGGGCTCGGTCAGGGGGTCTTCGCCGTCGATCGCGCTCTGGGGAGCGGGTATGCCCAACAGTGGAACCTGGCGATCCAACGGGAGCTGGGCCCAGACCTGGTGGTCGAGGTCGCCTATGCCGGCTCGAAGATTACCCGGGTCGGCATCCCCGACCGCAATCTCAACCAGCTGACGCCCGCGCAACTCGCGCTTGGCAACCAGCTGCTGCAGCCCGTCGCCAACCCCTTCTTCGGAGAGATCCCTCGCCACTCCTCGATTGGCGACCCGACCATTCCACGGGCCCAGTTGCTGCGCCCCTTTCCCCGTTTCACCACCGTCAGCCTTTACCGACACAACGTGGGAAATACCAGCTATCACGCCTTGCTGGCGAAATTGGAGAAGCGGCTCAGTCGTGGGATCTCGCTCCTGGTCAGCTACACCAGATCGAAGTTGATCGACGACGCCGGCTCCGTCTTCGATGCCTCGATCCAGGCAGGACCGGTCGCCAACTATCCGGTCGCCGACAGCTTCAACCGGAGACTCGAAAGGGATGTCTCGACCGGTGATCTCCCCCACGTGCTGGCCACCAGCGGAACGATCGACTTCGACCTGGGCCAGGGGACACGCTGGCGAGCGGTCCGGAAGGGCTGGCGACTGGCCGTCACCGGGATCGCGCAGTCCGGGCTGCCCTTTCCAGTGACCCAGCTCACCAATTTCAACGCGTTTGCCGGTTTTGGCGTGCAGCGCCCCAACCGGCTGCGGAACCCCTCGCTTCCGGCCAGGGAACGCTCGACCGCCCGCTGGTTCGACACCGCTGCCTTCGCGATCGCTCCGCCGTTTACTCTCGGCACGTCCTCGCGGAATCCCGTACGGGGACCTGGCTATCGCAACCTCGACCTGGCCTTGATCAAGCTGACCCGGATCCGGGAATCGCTCACCCTCGAAGTTCGTGGTGAGATCTTCAATCTGACCAACACTCCGCTACTGGGCAATCCCAACGGCGTCGCCGGAACTCCCGCCTTCGGAACGATCACTACCGCCGGCGATCCCCGCGTCGTGCAGGTCGGTCTCAAACTGAACTTCTGATGGGGCAAGGCAGGGCTCTGACCAGCTTCCCGATTGCCGGGCCCGGGCGGGCCAGAGTAGGATCTCCCGGGAGGCGATCGGGGACATCCCCCAGAGGTGTGGAATGGAGGTGTGGAACGGAGGTGTGGAAAGGATGCGACAACCGGCGATCTTTGTTGGGCACGGCAACCCGCTGAACGCGGTGGTCGAGACGATCTACGCGCGGGGCTGGGAAGCCCTTGGCCAATCCCTCGGGCGCCCGCGGGCCATCCTGGCTATCTCCGCTCACTGGTACGTCAACGGAGCCGCGGTGACGGCGATGGCTGCTCCCCGAACCATCCACGACTTTGGCGGCTTCCCCCCCGAACTCTACGCCGTTCAATACCCCGCCCCAGGGAGCCCCACCCTCGCCGAAGAGGTCGCCTCCCGGCTTGATCCGCTTCCCGTGCGGCTCGACCAGCACTGGGGCCTCGATCACGGAACCTGGTCGGTCCTCTGTCGCCTCTTTCCCGAGGCCGATATTCCCGTTGTCCAGTTGGCCATCGATCGGCGCGAAGCCGGGCCTTTCCATTTCGATCTCGGGCGTCGGCTCGCCCCCTTGCGCGATGACGGCGTCCTGATTCTGGGGAGCGGCAACCTCGTCCACAACCTCGCCGCCTATCGCTGGGGGCAGCCCGACTGCCCTCCTGCGGACTGGGCGGTCCGCTTCGAGGAACGGGTCCGTCGATCCCTCCTCGCGCGCGACCCTCTTCCCCTCGTCGAGTGGGAGAGGCACGGGGAGGAGGCGCGGCTCGCGATTCCTACCCCCGAGCACTACCTGCCCCTCCTCTACGTCGTCGGCGCGAGCCAACCGTCCGACCAGATCGACTTTCCCGTCGTCGGTGTCGAAGGGGGCGCCATCTCGATGCTCTCCGTCCGTTACGCACCCAGCTTCACCCCTCCCGCCCCTCCTCCCGGTTGAGCCTCGGGAGGGGTGGGAGGGGTGAGAAGGGGGAGAAGGGGGAGAAGGGAAGGGGATGCCCTCTTCGCTACTTCCCGTCGACCGAGTAGGCGAGCAGGGCATTGCCCGGAGACCCAAAGATCCGCCCATACCCAGAGTTGATGTAGACGATCCCGTTGACGATCACCGGGCCCCCGGCATCGATCGTCCCCCCCTTGGCGGTGCGACCGTTGACCGTCTCCCACGGCTGCGCCGCCGTGTCGGTCTCCCAGATAATCCGTCCATCCTCTGCAGCGTAGGCCCGCAATCGGCCATCGGTGGTTCCGGAGAAGATCACCCCGGGAATCGATGAGGCCGCCGCCGATTGCGCGTTGGTGCAGCGCCCCGTTCCCCACGAGCACTTGACGACCGGGGCGGGTGTGCTCCAAACCTGCTCGCCAGTGGCGATGCGCAGCGCCGTCAGTCCTGATTTGCGCGTCGCCGGTGGCCCGATCGGGTCGGCGATCGGCACATAGACGTGCGTCGCGTCCGCGGTGAAACCCCACTCGATCCCTCCGAGCGCCGTTCCCTGACTCAACCGTGCCTCCCAAACCTTGCGCCCCTGCTGATCCGGATCGAGCGCGTGCAGCGCCCCGGACTTCTGCCCGGCCAGCAGCAGCTCTTTTCCATTGGGCAGCCGGCGCAGGATGGGGGAGCTGCCGAAGTCATAGTCGGGGCCCGCCTCCTTGGGGCAGTTGCCAACTCCCGGCTGTCGACAGTTCATGATGAAGTTGTCTTTGGGCATCGCCTGAAAGGCCCAACGGATCTTTCCCGTCGTCAGCTCCAGGGCGAGGATCGAGTCGGGCCCGGTCGTCTCGACGTCGGTGTAGGAGTTGCCCGTCCCGACATAGAGCACGCCCCGCTTCGCGTCGATCGTCGGGGCCGACCAGATCCCCGCGCCCGCTGGCCCGTAGAGCTGCGTGCCCGTCTCGTTCTGGCGGTACGGGCGCGGAGCTTCCGGAATGCTGTAGGTCTGCCAGAGCAATTTGCCGGTCGCCGCATCGAGCGCCGCGACGCTCCCCCGGAATTTGCAGCACTCATACTTGTTCGGACGCGCGATCGCCTCTTCGACCGAGGAGACGGGCACATAGAGCCGATTCTGATGGAGAATCGGCGAACCCGTGATCCGGGCCACCGGGTGCTCGTCGAGGCGGATCCGCCAGAGCGGACGTCCCGTCTCCGTGTCGATCGCGTGGACCGTTGCCCGCTCATCTCCAAAGTAGGCCGCAAACCGTCCCTTCGGCAATGGCCCGAGCGAAACGGATGTCCGCACCGGCGCGTTGACCCGGTAGGCCCAGTAGGAACAGCCCGTTCGCGCGTCAAGGGCCAGCACTTGCCCCGAATCGGTCGTCACAAAGAGTCGGTTCCCCAGGACTGCCGGCTGCCCAATCGCCATCGTCGCCGGATAGGCGTAGGCCCACTTCAATTTCAGTCGCGGTACATCGGCTGCGCGCAGCCCCGGTGACGGCTGATGACGCGAATTCTCCAGATCACGCCCCCACCCC
>JBEIJP010000409.1:0-3640 GCA_040380245.1 Acidobacteriota bacterium
AGCGGTTGTTGACCAAACTAATCGATTAATTTTGTGTGACTCGAAATCAACCATGGCGCCAACACCAGTGCCGCTACAGACACCAGCTTCAGCAGAATGTTGAGCGACGGCCCCGACGTGTCCTTGAACGGATCGCCCACCGTGTCACCCACAACGGCCGCCGCATGAGCACTGCTGCCCTTGCGGTACTCAACTCCGCCCACCGTCACGCCGCCTTCAATCATCTTCTTCGCATTGTCCCACGCACCGCCGGAATTCGACTGAAAAATCGCCAGCATCACGCCACTGACCGTTACACCAGCCAGCAGTCCCCCCAGCATCTCCCCGCCACCGATGGCCTCGATCGCACTGGGGGCGGGTTTCCTCGAGGTCCGCTCCGGCTTCACCGTCAAGCTGGCCCTCGCGCAGAAGTATGGGGCGGTCTACACCCAGAACGATTGGCGGGCGACCGATCGGCTGACCCTCAACTTCGGTCTGCGCTACGATGTGCAGCCCGGTCCGACCGAGCGATTCAACAATATCAGCGCGATCGATCTCGATCAGCAGAATCCATTTGGGACGGCCGGACGCATCATCTTCCCGGGAGTCAACGTCGATCGCCGCAATATGTGGCCGACGGAGTACGACAACTTCGGCCCCCGATTTGGCGCGGCCTTCCAGGTCTCCCGATCGCTCGTCATGCGCGGCGGATACGGCCTGACCTATGTCCCCTCGAACACCGGATACAATGATGGCCCCGGATTCTACGGCGCGGGTCCGTTCACTCCGGCGACCAGCTCGACCGGCCTCAACGCCGGCAACAACTCTGTTCCATATGGTCCAACTCCGGCGGGGGTGCTGATTGGCCCCTTCAACGCCGAGATCGTCAACCCGATCGTCCAGCCAATCGGCGCCGACGAGAAGAACCCGGGGATCTACGGGGGGCTGGTCCGCCGCTTCCCTCAAGACTACAAGAACGGCCGGGTCCAGCAGTGGAACCTCTTCTTCGAGCAGAAGCTGGGGACCAACTGGCTGGTTTCAGCTGGCTACCTCGGATCGAAGGGGGATCGCCTGCAGATCACCTTCCTGCCGATCAACAGCGCGCAGCTGGTCGATCCGGCGCTGACCAGGCAGTGGCGTGACGCCTACGTCGCCAGCAATGGGACGACCAATCCGTCGACCCAGCAGATTCCCAACCCGTTCCAGCCGACGAGCGGACCACTGATTCCCTTCGGCACCGGCAATATTCGGAACCGAACGATCCAGCGGATCGAGGCGGCCTTCCAATATCCGCATCACGGCAACTCGATCCACCGGACGGTCGGAACCTCCGACTACCATGCCATGCAGTTACAGGTCACCCGATCCTTCGCCAATGGGCTCCAGTTCAATGCCCACTACACCTGGTCGAAACAGATCGAGATGAGCAACTACAATGCCCAGAGCAACAATGGGTATGGCGACAGCACCTCCAACTACTTCGCCAACATCCGCCCGGAGCTCTACCGGACCAATCGAAAGCCCTCGACCAACGACATGCCCCACCGGTTTGTCAGCTCCTGGGTCTATGAGATGCCGATTGGCGGCGGGAGGTGGATCGACCTCAAGAGTGGAGCGCTCAACAGCGCGATCGGCGGCTGGCGGCTGGGCGGATCGTTGACGATCCAGAGCGGACTTCTCGCGCAGATCGCCGGAGGGGCGACCAACAGCATCAATGGACTCCCGGACCTGGTCAACGGCGTCGCCTTCGAGGTGCCGAAGGAGCTGCAGAAGTGGTACGACGGCCGGACCTCGGTGACGCTGCCGAGTGGCCGGGTCATCACCCCCTGCAACCGCTGCTTCCTGAAGTACAACATCGACGCCTTTGCCGGTCGGGTCGTGACCACTCCGAATGGGGCGGTAGTGCCGGATCTCTTCTGGTACGGCAGCGCCGCGGCCGGCTACTCGGGAATCCGGTCTCCGCTGATCTGGAGCAGCAATATGTCGCTCGAGAAGACCTTCCGCTTCCGGGAGCGCTACTCGATCGAGGTGTCGGCCCAGGCGTCGAACGTCTTCAACAACACGCAGTTTCGCGGCGGCATCAACACCAGCACTGGCGGGACGGTGCTGCCCGCGACGGTCACCGCCAACCCGACCCAGAACCTCAAGGTCGGGCAGTTGCAGAACTCCGGATCCTTCGGCACCTTCGGTCAGGGGGCGTATGATCCCCGACAGATCGAGATGGTTATGAAGTTCCGCTTCTAGCTGGCTTTCCCGTTCTCGCACGGCAGGGAGATCAGGTCGTCCACCCAGGTCGATCTGATCTCCTCGGCCGAGCCGGGCAGCCCTCACGCCCGGCGACCCAGCTCACGCGCCTGTTCGAGCCAGCGGGCGCGCAGCTCGGGACGGGAGCGACGCACCGGACCAAAGTTGGTGACGCGCACCGGTTTGATTCCGCAGAATTCAAGAATAGTCCGCTTCATCTGCTGGTGTCCCGGCGCGCGGCTGACCCAGCGGAAATACCATGGCGGCGCGCCCATCGTCACCAGCAGATGAGCCGTCCGCCCGGTCAGCAACCGGTCCCAGAAGGGATCATTCTCGTGGTACTTGAAGCTGAATCCCGGCAGAAGACAGCGGTCGAGAAACCCCTTGAGCAGCGCCGGCAACCCTCCCCACCAGATCGGGTAGACAAAGACGAGGTGCTCGGCCCAACGGATCTCCTCCTGCGCGCGAACCAGGTCGGGCTCGAGCGGCTGCTCCCCGCGCGTCTGCTCACGCAGAATTGGATCGAAGGCGAGCTCCCCCAGTTCGAGGACGCGCACCTCGTGCCCGGCCATCTGAGCCCCCTCGAGGTAGCCTCGACTGAGCGCCCCACAGAGGCTCTCCCGCCGTGGATGCCCAAGCACCACCAGGATCTTCTTGCTCTTGTTGCCCATTCCGTTTCTCCCCGTCATCTGAACTGGCAGTAAACTGACCGCATGGCACTGCCACTCCCCAGGCTTCCATCTTGCCGCCGACCCCATCGCGCTGGCAAGCCGGGCCGGCCGGAATGGTCCGTGCCAGCCCCAGCGGCGTGGCCGCCCGTGCCGGGATCGTGGCGTGCCGGTTGTCGCCGCCCCGCCCAGCGACTATAATTGCATCTTTCCGCGATCATCATCAGGGGACAGGAGCAGGACGAGTGAGTAAACGGGACTACTACGAGATTCTCGGCGTCGGCCGCCAGGCCACCGATCAGGAGTTGAAGAGCGCCTACCGCAAGTTGGCCATGCAGTACCATCCGGACCGAAACCCGGGGGACAGCGAGGCCGAGGAGCGCTTCAAGGAGCTCAACGAGGCCTACGGAGTCCTCTCGAACACCGAGACACGTGAGCGCTACAATCGGTTCGGCCACGCCGGTGTCGGTTCGTCCGCCGCCTCCGCCCCCTGGGGCAACCAGGGGTTTGGCGGCTTCGAGGAGATTATCGGCGACCTCTTCGGGGATCTCTTTGGAGGGGGTCGCGGCGGAACGCGTCGCGGGGGAGCCCAGCGGGGCTCCGACTTGCGCTACGACATGGAGATTACCCTCGAGCAGGCGGCCAGCGGCCACCGGACCCAGATCGAGATTCCCCGCCTGGAGTCGTGTGAGACCTGCGCCGGCAGTGGAGCGGCAGCAGGCAGCGCCCCTGTCCCCTGCGCCACTTGC
>JBEIJP010000410.1:0-3637 GCA_040380245.1 Acidobacteriota bacterium
TGATTCTGAATGATTCTGAATGATTCTGACTAATTCTAACTGATTTTGATCTCTTCTTCCGTTCCGGGGGAGAAGCTCCCCCGGAACGGGCCAGAGGGCGATCCTGTCGGAAAGCCTTGCTGTTTAGTAGCGCGAACGACCGCCGCCGAAGCCGCCACCGCCACGACTGCCACCGCCACCGCCGCCCGGACGACGATTTCCACCACCGCCGCCAAAGCCGCCGCCACCACCACGATCCTCGCGCGGGCGCGCCTCGTTGACTGTCAGGCTGCGACCGTCGATCTCCTTGCCATTGAACTCGGCAATCGCGGCATTGCCCTCTTCCTTGGTCGACATCTCGACGAAGCCAAAGCCACGCGAACGACCGGTGTCCCGGTCACTGACCACCGAAGAAGACTCGACCGTGCCGACCTGGCTGAACAACTCTTCCAGGTCCCCACTCGTCGTCTGGAACGACAGATTTCCCACGTACAGTTTCATTGACATACAGTTTTCCCCTACTCCTCAGGAGGTTGAAGTGAAGCTTCGAAAGATGTGGCTTCAGTGAACGGCTACAATGAAGGCATGTTTTCGGACGCTCTGGTGAGCGGCTTCAGCAATTGATTCTTACCTGCTCTCGAACGATCTGAAAACGACCTCGCAACCATCCAGTATGCCAGTATGCCAGTGTGCCAGTATGCCTTTGCGCATAGTGTGCACTGTATGCGGCCAGTGGGCGGGGGCGCATCACCGTTGATGCGCGAGAGAAGATGTACCGATTCATACTCACCCAACCCCCACCGTTTTGCAAGGGGGGCGACAAAAAAAGTGAGGCGCCCACGACGCGCGGCTCTTCAACGGGCGACTGGCGTTGGTGTCGGAGGGGGAGTCTCATCGAGTCCCGGGGCAGGATCGAGCTGGCTGGCGAGAGGGGGGTCGGCTTGGACTGAGAGCGCGGGCTCTGGCTGATGGAGAAGACGTCGTCGCTGCTCGATCAAGGAGATCAGGTCGGCCAGCGAGTAGTGGCCTGGTGGGAGGTGATCTGCCGCTACCCGATCGACCAACGCCAGGAGGGTCGCGTTGAGCGGGGTTGGAATCTGGTGCTTCTCTCCAAGCAACAGAATCTCTCCATTGAGAAATCCAGCCTCAGTCTCGCCCCGTCGCCACTCGAGGTCCCACCACATGGGCGGACGTTCTCCAAGGAGAGAAGTGGAGCGTACCGAAGTCTGCGACGGCGCCACACCAGCGTGATTCTCCCGCAGCGCCACTCCACAGGAATTGAACGGAAGGTCGTGCCCAGCGGACTCGATCGCCATTCCAGCCGCGGCGAGGACCTGCGCCGCCTCCTCCAGCACCTCGGCCATCAGAGAAGGCACGCCGGGGGTGACCAACGCCTGACTCAGGGGGAGTCCGAGGAGCGCCAGCGTCGCTTGATTGAGATCCAGCACCAGCTGGTTCCACTTGACGCCAATGATCGAGTCCGGAATCTCGACGTGCCACCCAGCCGCCCGCAGATCGCTCGCGATCCGCTCGCCGATCGCATCCATTCCCAGGGGATATCCGCCCAGCCAGAGCGGCCGCTCCATCCGCTGCGCGACCACCCCGGGGGCCACCCAGACCGCGTCGAGGGGCGCGAGGAGTCCGAAGACTCGCCGGAACCGCTCGGCGGCCCGCTCTTCATTCCGAACACCTGCCCCAAAGGTCACCAGCGGAGTGGACTCGTCGTAACGTTCCCGCAAGGCCTGCACCGCGGTGGCCGTCGCCCACGCCTTGACGCCCAGGAGGAGAACATCCTCCGGGCCAGCCACCACATCTTCCAGTGAGGCGACCGCCGTCAGCCCATGGACGACGCGCCGGCCCGCTGGAGCCTCGATGACGACTCCCTCGGCGGCGATCCGCTGCCCGTCAGGCAGCCGGTCGCGCCCAACCAGGAGGACGCTGGCGCCAGACTCCGTCAGACCGGCGCCCAGCAGCGTCCCCAGGGGTCCCGCACCGTAGATGACATAGCGTCTCGACATATCGGCTCCCACCATCCCGAAATACTCCCGGCAAGACTCGAACTTGCGACCCTCTGCTTAGAAGGCAGATGCTCTATCCGACTGAGCTACGGGAGCAAAAGCTCATTATAGCAGCCGGGCGCGTTCAGGCAAGCAGCCTGACCATGCGGTGCCCCCCACTGGTCAAACCCGCAGGCGAAGGGCATAATGGCTGCAGGATGATGGTCTTCGCGGGGAAGCCCTGCGAGTTGCTCTGGGTCCAGTCCCCCAGGAGAACCTGAGGAGTGGGGGGAGGAGTGGCTTGATGAGTACGATCCTCGTGATCGACGATGATCCGACCTTACATGTATCGATCGAGCGTGCCCTTACTGGTGAGGGCTACACCCTGCTTCACGAGAGGACTGGAACCGGCGGATTGGAAGCACTCGCCCAAGGCCCGGTCGACCTCGTGCTGCTCGATCTGGACCTCCCCGGTCGGTGGGAGGCTGCCCTCTTGACGCGGATACGAAAGCAGTCCCCGCTGGTCAAACTCATTCTGATCACCAGCCACGAAAGCCCCGAGATCGTCGTCGAAGCCCTCGCCCAGCAAGCGTGCGACCTGCTGATAAAGCCCTTCGAAGACCAGGACCTGCGAGCCCTGACCCGGTCTGTCCTTGTCGAGTGCGCCGCTCCTCAGATTCGAGTCCTCTCCGCCGAACCGCACTGGATTCAGCTCGCGGTTCCCTGCGACCTCAACATCGTCCCCCCCCTGCAAAAGTTGCTCTCCCAACTGCGGGCCGACCTGCCGGACGAGGTCCGGGAGGGCCTCGCCTATGCCTTCCGGGAACTGCTCAACAACGCCATCGAGCACGGTGGAAAGCTCGATCCCTCGCTTTTCGTCGAGGTCGCCTGTATCCGCCTCAAACACGCCATCCTCTACTGGATCAAAGACCCCGGCGAAGGCTTCAACCCCTCCCAGTTGGCTCACGCCGCCGTCAGCAATCCCGAACACGATCCCTTTCACCATGTCCGTGTCCGTGATCAGAAAGGGCTCCGCGCCGGCGGCTTTGGGATCCTGCTCGCCAATCAGATGGTCGACGAACTCGTCTACAATCAACGACACAATGAGCTTCTCTTCGTCAAATACCTTCCACGCGAGACCTCCTAGCGCGACTCGTCTCAAGCTCCGGTAAGGGCAGATGTCGCCCAGCCCGGGACGGCGCGACACTCGAGATCAGACGGTCTTGTCCTGACGCGTTGAGCCGATGTCGTACCAGAAGGGATCTTGTAATTCAGCCCGGGGGGTCTCTCTGTTCTTTGTATTCTGAAAGAGCCAGTAAGAGGCTTCAAAATCGTCCCATCCTCCCATCTCACGGGTTGCGTTCTCGTGATGAATTCCATGCGCATACGGAGTATAAAAACTGAACAACCCAAGCTTTCTCACCTTGGCGGCCAGATCAGTGTCGCTACAGCCGACTGGATACCAGACCTCATCGAACCCTTGGACGTTTTCAAACGTATCGCGGCGAATCAGGAGACAAGCGGCCGTGACAGCGTCGCAGATACTCAAACCCTGGGCAGCACCACTCTCCACAAAATCTTTGCGATACCCGATGTGTCGCCAAAATAGTTGGTCGAAAGTCGAAACTTGGGGAACGATTTGTACTCCACCGTGTTGAACA
>JBEIJP010000411.1:0-3635 GCA_040380245.1 Acidobacteriota bacterium
CGCCCGTCATCGGACTTCGGTCGACCTCACGCTGCTGAGCGACAAATCCACTTACTTCCCTTTACTTCCCTGGTTTTCGTTTGAAGCGTCGACGACGCCAGATCGGAATAACTTTGACGAGGCGCGCTGAGCCACAGGAGATTCTCTTCTCCGCTTCAATGAATTCAAATAAGAAAGCTAGCATATCGGTTCACAAAGAGTCAATTCAGGCGGGAGAACGGAGAGAAGCCGTACCGAACAGGGGGGGATGGACCGACGCTGCCGCTCAGTGCTGCCTGCCAGGACGTACCATCCTGGCAGGCTCGAAAACGGCGCCGGGTGGATCGGCGGAGAGTTATTCGCGGCTGGCGCTCATCGTGGCGGCAGGGGTCTGCCACCGAAGGGCCGTCAACTTACGCAGTTCGCGAACAAAGAGCTGATCCCCGGCGACGGCGAGGTGGGCCCAGGTCTCGTCATCGGTGATGCGACGCTCTTCGAGAAGTTGAAATGCGGTCGGATCCGCTTTGATCAGGAGGAGGATGCCACGCTCATCGAGACCGAGGATCCGATCTCCCTGGGCGACCAGGCTGACGTACTTCCCAAACGGCGTCGAGGTCCAGGTGCGCTCGCCGGTGCGCAGATCGATGCAGGTGAATCGCTGGTTGCCAAGATGAAGATAGGCGTATCCGCCGATGATGACGGGAGTCGACATATAGCCGGAGGCGTTGTTGCTCCAGCTCTCCTTGGCTTGAAACTTCTCTTCGTTGCGGGTGATGTCGTACCGCCAGCTCCGGTTCTGATAGCTGCTGGTAAAGACCGCGTCGCCAAAGACAACGGGAGTCAGAATGTTCATCCCACGAAAAGAGGCGACTGGCGTCTGCCAGAGTATCTGACCATCGCCTGGGTCGATTCCCGCCAGGACCTCGCGGGACTGAACGACGAGCTGGCGCTTGCCGCCAATGGTCGCGATGATCGGAGAAGAGAAAGCGCCTTCCGACATGACGCCATACCGCCCCTCGAAGGTGCGCCAGAGGATCTTCCCAGTGCGTTTGTCGATCTTGATCGTCGAATTGGCCGCCTGGACATAGAGGTGATCGCCGTCGACCAACGGGGAGCAGATCAGGCCAAAGTCGGGCACGGAGGTTCCATAGGTCGCGACAAAGTCGAGGCGCCAGCGCTCTTTGCCGGTAGCGCCGTCGAGGGCAACGACGACATCGCGCATGCCTGCGACGTAGAGTGTCTCCCCGTCAAAGGCCGGGGTCGAGCGGATCCAGTCCCCCCGCGACTTGGCATAGAACGGGACCGAGATCGCGCCCGGCCAGGAGGCAGTCCATCGCTCCGCTCCGGTACGCCGGTCAAAGGCGCGGACCACTTCCGTCTGTTTCTCCCTGGTCTCCGTAACAAAGACCAGTTTCTCCGAAACGATCGGTCCGGAATAGCCCGGCTCGAGCGGTGTCTGCCAGGTCTTGGCCAGATGAGACTCGGCAAGCGAGGTCGGCCACGCTGCACCACCGATCAGCCCATCCCGGGAAGGCCCCCGCCACTGCGTCCACGTCGCAGGTTTTGCTTCCTGGCGGGACGCCGGGCGGGACTGCCCACCCGCTTTGCGGGTCGCTCCCTGGGAAGCGGCCGCTGGACGCGGCTGCTGCGCCTCGGCTCCGGGGAGCCAGCCCCCCGTCAGCAGCGTCAGCAGCAACACGGCGCCGCCAGTCCCCGCCACCATCCAAAGCGCCAGCTGACGAGTGGTTGTCCGTTTCATACATCGTTCTGTATTCATCTTTTTTCCTGACTCCTCTTCCGCGGATGACCGCTTCCAGCCCCGCGCTTGGATTGAGCGAATTGAACTCGGCGAGAGAAAAACCGCCGCGAGGAGCCCCGGGACATCTCGGCAGACAGTCGCTTCGGGATGTTGACGGATTACTGACTCCAGAATCGCATAGGAACCGATCTCGGTCACGGAAGATTCACGAGGGAACTACGGATTCGTGTTAAACTGGGTGGTGATTCGGATGGGGCACGCTAGCATCCGTCCAATCGGCGTTGTACAATGTGCCATCTGCATCTGAACAGGGCAGATTGGGAATGGGGGGAGACACAATCTGCCAGGCCCCCATCATCGGGCTTCCTTGAACAGCATGTTTGACCAGCGGATGGGTGAGTGCCGGTGTTATGATCCGATGTTACCGTTGCGGTACAGACAATCTGGAAGGATCAGAGTTCTGCGATGAGTGTGGGACCTGGCTCAAACGCGGCGAAGGAGAGTCGCCGGGTGGATATTCGATTGCCCCGCCACCACCCGCCCCGAAATTCAACCGCGAGCAAGGGACACCGAAACCCGCGACTCCATACACGCCTCCGTCTGTCCCGCCCCCGTCCAGACACGGACCGGGAATTGCTTCGGGGGCTGGCTCTGGGGCTGGCTCAGGTACCCGAGGGGGGGGAAGCCCGCCAGGCGCGCCCGAGGGGGGGCGTGGACGGAACCGATTGACACCCGAACGGGAGGTGGCGGCGCGCCCCGATCGAGAGAGACTGGACCGGGAGAAAGAGGCCTGGCTGGTGGTTCAAACAGCCGGCCGCAGCGGACGGGAGTTCCCGCTCTCGGCTCACAGCGAGTTGATGATTGGACGGTGGGACGCGGATAGCGGCATCTTTCCCGACATCGATCTCGACCAGGATGACCCGGAAGCGAAAGTCTCCCGCCGCCACGCGCGGATTACCTTCTCGAACCAGCAATACCTGATCGAGGACCTGGGCAGCACCAATGGCACCTTCATCAACCGGGGACCACGGCTGCTTCCCGGAAATCGACAGCCCCTCAATCACGGTGACGAGATCATCGTTGGCAAGACGTTTCTGCGATTCGTATTGACTTAAAGACAGGGTGGCAAGGGAGCCTGACCAGGGACCTGTGGCCATCTACCCCACCTGTGATCTGACCGACTATGCCATTCTGCCCGGAGTGTGGAGCCACGACAAATGAAGAAGATCTCTTCTGTGGCACGTGTGGTGTCGATCAGGATCGCGGGTCCCATCTCACGATCCCCAACGGCCAGCCTGAGGAGACTGGAGCAACCCGCATGACAGGATCCATCAACACCCCAACGGGCCTTCAACTGGCGCCTGGCACTCTGCTCGTCGAGCGTTACCGGATTGTCCGGCGGATTGGAGGCGGTGGTATGGGCTCGGTCTACCTGGCCGAGGACCATAACCTGGCCAACCGCCCTGTCGCCGTCAAAGAGATGGTCGAGATGTTCGCCGACGAGTCCTCGCGTCAGAAAGCGATCGAGGACTTCAAGCGGGAGGCCGAACTGCTCGCGGGACTGGATCATCCTTCGATTCCCACGATCTATCAGTACTTTCTCGATCTCAACCGGGGCCGCTACTATCTGGTGATGAAGTACATCGACGGGGGCGATCTGGCGCGCCGTCAACGGGATCGGGGAGGGAAGATCGACGAACTGACGGTGACGAAGTGGGCGATCGACACGTGTGACGTGCTCGACTACATTCACGGGCAGAATCCACCGATCATCTACCGGGATCTCAAGCCCGCCAACCTGATGATCGATGCCCGTACCAATCGCATCATGCTGGTCGACTTTGGGATTGCCCGTTTCGTCGCGCCCAATCAGCGGGGAGTGACCGCGATTGGCACG
>JBEIJP010000412.1:0-3634 GCA_040380245.1 Acidobacteriota bacterium
CCAGCAGGTCCCGGATGGTGGTGAAGGTGGCCGTATAGGTGATGACATTGGGCGGCTGCTCGCGCTGCTGCAGCACCTGGTCATCGTTGAAGCGGTCGTAGAAGACGCCGATGCCGCCGCGCAGCGCGGTCTTGCCATCGCCGAAGAGATCGTAGGAGAAGCCGAGGCGCGGCGCGACCTGGATCGGCGGTGACTTGAAGACTCGCTCATCGACCCGACGCATCCCCTGGAAGGGCGTGCCGGTTCCATCGGCGAAGGTGTTGATCTTGACCGACGGCTGCGTCGCACCGGTGATCGGATTGCGCGCGACGCGGTTGGCGCCGGAGCAGGGGTTGCTGGTGACGCAGAACGGCGTCATCAGGGCCGGCTGCTTCGAGGCGTCGTAGAGGGACCGGTCGAAGTAGACCAGTGGATCGTTCTCGCTGTAGGTCGGCTCGATGTAGTAGAAGCGGACCCCGGCGTCGATCGCGAACCGCCGCTTGACCTTCCAGTTGTCCTGCACGAACCACTCGATGTTGCGGTAACGCGCGTGGCCGTCGAGCTTGTTGTTCGATTCAGTGTAGGCGTTGACCGAGCCGATCAGCGCGTTGGCGAAGGGGTGGTTGGTGTCGAGCGGATTGTTGATGTTCCGATCGAAGTTGAACGTCCCGTTGAAGGCGGCGGCGCGCGCCGCGTTCCGTGTCGTGTACTCAAAATAGAAACCGGTCTTGATGTTGTGGCTCCCGCGGATCATCGTCAGGTTATCCGACCAGTTCCAGATGTTGTTGGTGCCGAAGAAGGGGAACCGCTGCTCGATATTGAGCTGCGGGGCGTTCGAGATTCCGCCATAGGTCACGTTCGGCACCAGGCGGAGCGGGTTGGCGCCCGGGAAGAACTGCGGGAGCGTCATCCCCAGCTTGACCCGGTCGTTGCGGTCGATCCCCTCCGGGTTGAGCGGATTGACCGTCTGCAGCGCCCGGTTGACCCCAAAGGTGAACTCGTTGGTGATCGTCGGCGAGAAGGTGTGAATCAGCGTGCTGACGATCCCGCGGCTTTCGATCTGGTACTTGATCGGGAACTGCGGCCAGACGTTCGACGCCAGGACGAAGTTGAAGTCGCCCTTGAAGGCCTCGTAGTTCTGGATGCCGCGCGCGTAGAAGGTCGTCTTGTCCGAGATGTTCCAGTCGACGCGCAGGATCTCCTCCCGCCGCGGCTGGTCGACGAGGCTCTGGAAGACGTTGTTGAAGGTGTTGGCCGAATTGTTGAAGTTCGGCTGCGGGAAGATGTTGAGCAGCTTCTGTCCGTTCGGGTCGATCCGGTTGGCCGGTATGATGTTGCCGGGGAAGGGCTGGCCCGTCACGGGATCCCGCACGACGATCAACCGGTTGTTGGTGTCGACGCTCTGGGAGAAGTCGCCCGCTCGCTCGCGCGCCGTCGGGTAGGTGATCGTCCCCTGGCGCGTCGGGTAGAGGCGCGGCAGATACTCCTGTGACCAGAAGAAGAAGAGCTTGTCCCGGTTCTTGTTGAAGTTGGTGCCGGGAATGATCACCGGCCCCCCAATGGTCCCGCCCCAGTAGTTGAAGCGGTAACGCTGCTTTGGAATATTCCGGAGCTTGTTGAAGAACTCGTTGGCGTTGAACTGCTCGTGCCGCTTGAAGTAGAAGCCGCTGCCGTGGAAATCCCGGGTACCGTTCTTGATGACGACGTTGATCGTCCCGCCGCTGCTGCGGCCGTACTCCGCCTGGTAGTTGGTCAACAGCACCTTGACCTCGCCGATCGCGTCAAGACCGGGCGCGAGGTACGGGCCGAGCTGCGAGCCCGTGTCGAGCGACGAGATCCCGTCAAGCGTCAGATTGACCGTCCCAGGCCGGCTCCCGTTGATGCTGACGCCGACAAGGTTGTTCCACCCCGGCGCTTCCCGGTTGGCCGTGTCGACGACCCCCGGCAGCAGTTTGACAGACCCATATAGTCCCGCCCCTTCAGCGCGATGCTCTGGATCTGCTGCTCGTCGATCAGACCGGCCCGCTCGGCGCTCTCCGTCTTGACGAAGGTCTGCTCGGCCGTGATCGTCACCGTCTGGCTGACATCCCCTACCTCCAGCGTCAGACGCCCGACCGGAACGCGCTCATTCGCCGTCACTGGAATCCCGCTGCGCTCAAACTTCTTGAACCCGCCGGCGGTCACGGTGATCGTGTAGACGCCCGGCAGCAGTTGCGGCGCGGTGAAATTGCCCTGGTCATCCGTGGTCAACGTGACGACGCGAGCCGTCTCGACGTTGGTGACCTCCACCGTGGCATTTGGCACTGAGGCTCCCTGAGCATCGAAGATCGAGCCCGAGATCTGCCCGGTAAGACCTTGAGCGAAGGCGGCGCCCAAGGGCGTACCCACCAGAACCAGGAGCAGCGCCAGGGCAGGCCATACTCCCTTCTTCGTCTTGTTGAAAATCATCTACTCCTCCAAATGAAATCGCGCTTGCATTCACCATACGACGCCTCCAGGAACGCCCCAGGGCAGGGGATCCGCGCCGGTTGGTTGATCTGACCAGAGAGAATCGTCGAACACTCACCTGCTCCATGGCTTCCCGACACGGAATGGCCCTCCATCCGGCAGCAACCGGGTGGAGACGACAGCATCGACTGCTCTTCAGCACGCCAGATGCTCCCCAGATGCTCTGAGGAAGCGATCGAACAACGAATGATTGAATTGCGGTGAATCTATGTGTAAATGACGGGCGGAGTGTACCGACACGAGCCAAACCTTGCAAGGTTTTTTGTGCCGGAATCGCCACCCGCCGCGCTTTCGCCCTGGTTCTGATGAGTGCGGCGGACTCCCCTCGGCGGGCGGCCGATTCAGCGCGGATCTGGTATGATCCGTCCCACCGGATAGGCGCTTCTCCCCATCCGCACCAGAGCGCGGTGAATAGGGTGAATAGAATGAAAAAATAAGGAGAGGCAGAACTCCTCTCCTTCAAGGCTAGCTTTGCTGGGATGAAAACTTGGAAGACAATGGTGCAGGAGAGGTCCCTGCACACTCGCAGTATCGGCAAGAAGTGTGCCACTCCTTCGTGAGCTTGGCTCCGGGTGCCCTCGAACGGGAGATCCCCTTGTCAAAGGCAGATTTACCCCCACCTCACCGCTGGGAAAAGGCGCCACATAGGAGGGGAGGGAAGTCGATTCATCCATTATTTCGGAGAATGGCTTCAATTTTTCGGAAAGCGGTCGGGGCTGAGCCGGGCAGAGGAGAAGGAGAATAGAGCAGGAGGAGAAGATCGATGCGCATCTACTATTCCGATCGGTATGCGATCCCCTTGCCGGCGGGACACGCCTTTCCGATGGAGAAGTACCGGTTGACCCGCGACCAGCTGCTGGCCGAGGGGACGATCACCCACTGGCATCTGACGGAGCCGGCACTCGCCCGGGATGAGGACATCCTGCTGGTCCACGATCCGGCCTACTGGCACCGCTGTGTCCGCGGCGAGCTGACGCGGCACGAGGTGCGTCGGATCGGCTTTCCCTGGTCGGAAGGGCTGGTGCGCCGTTCGCGGGCCTCGGTGCAGGGGACGATCCTCGCCGCCGAGAGCGCGCTGCGCGACGGGGTCTCCTCGAACCTCGCCGGCGGGACCCACCACGCCTATGCTGACCACGGCGAGGGCTAC
>JBEIJP010000413.1:0-3601 GCA_040380245.1 Acidobacteriota bacterium
GCAGGTATTTGCGCAAGGCGCGCAGATCGAGTCGGCGCTCGACCCGCGGATGGGTCACCAGCGCTTTCAGCTCCGAGGCGAAGAGGAAGGTTCCGTCGGTCAGCTGCGTGAAGTAGAGCGGCTTCTCGCCCATCCGGTCGCGCGCCAGCAGCAGACGGCGCCGCCGCTCGTCCCACAAGGCAAAGGCGAACATCCCATTGAGGCGGGTGACCAGGTCGTCCCCCAGCTCCTCGTACAGGTGAACGAGCACTTCCGTGTCGGAGGCCGTTCGCAGCTGATGGCCGCGAGCGAGCAGCTCCTCTCGCAGCGACCGGTAGTTGTAGATCTCGCCATTGAAGACGACCTGGAGGTTCCCGTCTTCGTTCCCGATCGGTTGGTGACCGGTGGAGAGATCGATGATTGAGAGGCGGCGCATGCCGAGGCCGACCTGGGGCGTCAGATGAAATCCCTCGTCGTCAGGGCCGCGATGGACGATCGCTTGCGCCATCGCACGAACCCGCTCCCCCTCGACCGGCGCGCCTCCGGGCGGCGCAACCATCCCAACGATTCCACACATTCCAGCTCTCCCCTGGCGATGGGTCTTTACCCCCGCTCCTCCTCGAAATTGATCCGGGTGCGGACGGTGTAGACCGGCTTGTTCTGCGATTCGTGGTAGGTTCGCACCAGCATCTCGGCGATCAATCCCATCAGGAAGAGCTGGATCCCCAGGACCAGCAGCACCATCGAGAGGATCGGCAGCGGCGTTTGGATGAAATCGGCGTGGAAGGGCCCGTCGACAAACTTCATCAGAAAGGCCAGACCGCCCGCGAGCCCGGAGAAGACGAAAGCGAGCAGCCCGGCCCACCCAAAGACATAGAGCGGTTTGGTCATGTAGCTCGCCAGAAACTTGATGGTGATCAGGTCGAAGACCACCTTGATCGTTCGCGAGAGCCCATACTTCGAGCGGCCCGCCACCCGTGGATGATGGGTCACCGGGATCTCCGTCACCCTCCCGCCAGCCCAGCTGGCATAGATCGGGATGAAGCGGTGCATCTCGCCGTAGAGGTGGACATCGGCCAGCACCTCGCGCCGGTACGCCTTCAGCGAGCACCCGTAATCGTGCAAAGGCACTCCCCCGATGCGCGAGATGAGCCCGTTGGCGAGACGCGAGGGGAGCGTGCGCGTCAAAAAGGCGTCCTGTCGATCCTTCCGCCACCCGGAGACGACGTCATAGCCCTCTTCGAGTCGGTCGAGAAGCCGTTCGATATCGGCGGGATCGTTCTGCAGGTCGGCGTCCATCGGGATCAGGACTTCGCCCCGCGCGGCGTCGATCCCGGCGGCCATGGCCGCCGTCTGCCCGTAGTTTCGTCGAAACCCGATGACACGCACGCGCCGGTCTCCCTTCGCGAAACGGGTGAGCAGGGCCAGGCTCCCATCGGTGCTGCCGTCATCGACGTAGATGATCTCGAAGGTGCGCCCGAGTTTGGTCAGCGCGGTCAGTAGATGGCTGTGCATCCGCTCGAGGCTCTCCTCCTCGTTGAAGACCGGGAGAAAGATCGAGAGTTGAGGACGATCGGGCAATGAATCGGTCACCGGCCCTCCTTTCCGGGGCTCTGGCCGGGCACTCCACCGGTGAGAGGCCGCCGAACGACACAGAGCAGTGAGACGCCAAACGGCAGTGACCGATGGCGCAGCCAGCCCGCCTCCGCGGCGAAGATTCTCGCCAGCCATCGATTGAGCGTCGGGTGGTTGATCCGGTTCTCCGACTGCTCCTCTCGTCCGAGCATCGTCAGGAGGCGGCGCCCCAGCCAGATCGGCCCAAACATGGCGACATTCGCGTAGCTGATCGAGACGACCTCCAGCCCGGCCGCCCCGACCGCCGCGAGCAGCGGCTGTCGGCGATAGCGTCGCCGGTGCCCCGACTGGTCGTCATTCGGTCCCCACAGCGACGGAAACGCCGGGACAAAGAGGATCGCCGGAGCCCCCGGCTTGAGAACCCGTCGGATCTCGCCCAGCCCGGCGACGTCGTCGTCGAGATGTTCGATGACATCCAGGGCCGTCACCAGGTCGAACGTCTCCGACGAGAAGGGCAGCCCGGTCGCGCTCGCGCAGGCGACCCGGTCGTTCCCCCGCTGCCGGGAAAACCGCAGCGCCAGCCGGGACAAGTCGATCCCCTGCACCACTCCGTACCCGCGCAGCGCGTCCAGGGTGGCGCCCGTTCCACAGCCGATGTCGAGGATCTGCGGGGAGTCGTCCAGCCCGCTCTTCAACAACTGTTCGACTTTGGCCAGCACGATCGTCCGACGTCCGACGAACCACCAGTGGTCGTCTTCGACCTCGAACATGATCTGGTAGTTGAGCGGACGCATCGCTTCCCACTCTTCCTGACCTGTCAGGTCATCCCCTCCCAACGTTCACCTCCGCTCTCTCCCCGGTCGTCGATCGGTCCTCTCGTGGTCCTGGCTGGCTCGCATGCGCCGGATTGGGCACCCGCCCGAATCCCCGCCAGCTGTTGCGATTGTGCCAGGCGATTACCGGATCAGCGATCCCAGCTTCTCTGAACCAGCCTTCCACCTCCTCGCGCCGCAGGTAGAAGGCGACCGGGGCCGTCAGATGGTCGTGGACGATGTTATGGATCTCCCGGAAGGGAAAGCCCGCGATGTAGCCAAGGTAGGCGCCATAGAAGAGGCGTCCCTGCCAGCGAGTCTGGCGGAGGGGAGCGTAGACGAATCGGAGCAGGAGCGTCAGGAGCAGCGCCGGCAGCAGACTCAGGCGGTAGAGGACCCCCGGGCTGACCCGCGAGGTCAACCGCTCGCGCAACGGGTCGAGGCCGTGCACGATCCAGCCATTGTTCTCCCGGCCGTAGACCCAGACCGAGATGGCTCCCCCCGGGCGCACCGCCCGCGCCAGCGAGGCGAACCCCCGCGCCGGATCGGCCATATGGTGCAGCACTCCCACCGAGAAGGCATAGTCGACGGGTCTTCGTAGCGGCAATCGGTCAATGTCCGCCTGGATGAGGTGCACGTTGGGGAGATCCCGCGTGTTTCTCGCCGCCGCCTCGATCGCTTCGCTGACATCGATTCCGATCACCTCCGCGGCGCCCCACTCGGCGATCAGCCGCGTGTGACGTCCCTTCCCGCACCCGGCTTCGAGGACCACCTTCCCCGCTACAAAAGAGGGGTCGACCGGCGCAATCCAGTCGAGAAACTGCTGGCGGTGATAATCGGCGACGTGGTCAAAGACCTGCCACTGCTCGCCAAAGTTCCGGGCCGTCTGGGCCCGCGCATCCCCCGCCTCGAAGCGCACGAAACGCGGCACTCCCAGGTGAATCGGGTAGTCCTCCCGGCAGGCCCCGCAGAGAAGTCGCCCCTCTTCGATCTCTTCCTCTTCTTCCATTTCAATGACGAGGCCGAGCTCCCCCCCACACGCGGGGCAGGCCAGATAGTTGATCAATCTTCGCTTCATTCGTTCCTCAGTACTCCCAGCCCTCTCCGAGCGCCCAGCTCCGCGTCCAAATTTGCTTTCGCTCGGCAATTGGGCCGTTCATCGATTCAATGCCATTGGAGTTTGAAATTGGATCTGGTTGTAAGTCAATCGCCGCCGCGATATTTTTTGGATTACC
>JBEIJP010000414.1:0-3598 GCA_040380245.1 Acidobacteriota bacterium
GCCGCATGTCCTCCGTCCCCATATAGACAATGCACTCCAGCCCCGCCCAGGCACAGACCGATGCGGTAGCGACGCCGTGCTGGCCGGCTCCCGTCTCGGCGATGATCCGCCGCTTGCCCATCCGGCGCGCCAGCAGGATCTGCCCGAGGGCGTTGTTGATCTTGTGGGCGCCGGTATGATTCAGATCCTCCCGTTTGAGGTAGATCTGCGCCCCCCCGAGGTGGCGGGTCAGACGCTCGGCAAAGGTGATCGGCGTCGGACGGCCAATGAACTCCTGGGCGAGGCGATCGAACTCGGCGAGAAAGACGGGGTCGCGCAAGGCAGCGGCATAGGCCTCCCGCAGCTCCGCCAGTGGATGCATCAAGGTCTCCGGGACAAAGCTGCCCCCGTAAGGACCAAAGTGGCCGGAGGGATCCGGATAGGCGGCAAAGTCTGGAGTAGCCATCAACTGTTCTCCCAGGTTGGTTCGCAAGCGGACGCGACGGTCGAATCGATCTGTTCCCGCAGCTGGGCGAGGCGAGAGGCGTCCTTGACTCCCGGCGCGCGCTCCACCCCGCTGTTGACGTCGAGGGCGAATGGGTGGACCTGTCGAATGGCCTCTCCCACCGTCTCTGGACTGATCCCTCCCGCCAGAAAGAGCGGCGCCAGGCGGGCGACCTCGGCGGCGACAGACCAGTCGCCCTGCCGCCCTGTCCCCCCATAGAGGTGGGGGTGATACCCATCGAGCAGAACCCAGGCGACAGGATACGCCAGAACCTCACTCGGCACGAAATCGGGTCCTGCCCGAAAAGCCTTGATGACACGCTCTGCCCCGAGCGCACGACAGTAGGCCGGGTCCTCGTCCCCGTGCAACTGGGCAATCTGCATCCCGGCGAGGTCCATGATCGTCTGGACGTCCGAAGGAGCTGGCCGGTTGACAAAGACACCAACCGAGGTAACGGAACGGGGCAGCCGATCCGCGATCGATCTCGCCTGCTCCGGCGGAAGATACCGAGGACTCGGGGGGTGAAAATTGAAGCCGAGCCAGGTCGCCCCGGCGTCAATCGCCGCCGCGGCCCCCTCCCAGGAAGTGATCCCACAGATCTTGAGCAATGGTGCAGTCTTCATCAGCCGATCAGGGCCCGCAGGGCCACTCCCTCGTCTGGAGCCCGCATCAACTCCTCTCCGATCAGGAAGGCGTCAAAGCCGGCCTCTTGAAGGTAGGCAATGTCAGCACGGGTGCGGATCCCACTCTCGCTGACCAGAACCGCCTGACGGGGCAAATTCGCCGCCAGGCGCCGCGAGGTCTCGAGGGTGGTCTCGAAGGTCCGCAGGTCACGATTGTTGATCCCGAGAAGCCGCGTTGGGTAACGCAGCACCATCTCCACCTCCGCTTCGTCATGGACCTCGACCAGGACCTCCAGGCCCAGGCCATCGGCTTCCAGAAGCAGCTCCTCGAAATGGCTGGGGGAGAGCATGGCCGCGATCAAAAGCACGGCATCGGCCCCAGCGTGCCGCGCCTCAAAGAGCTGGTACCGGTCGAAGAGAAAATCCTTGCGCAGAATCGGGAGCGTGGTGACCTGCCGCACCGCACGCAGGTGATCGAGGGAACCATCGAAGAAGTCCTCCTCGGTCAGACAAGAGATAGCGGCTGCGCCGTTTGCCTGGTAGTTTCGGGCAATCGCCACTGGGTCAAAAGAGGGACGGATGACCCCTTTGGAGGGGGAGCGTCGCTTGATCTCGGCGATGATCTGGGGGCCGGGCTGCCGCAGGGCAGCCTCCAACGGACCGCGGCCGCCTCCCGGCAGCCCTTCGCGCGGTGGGAGCGAGGTGGCCAGCGATTCCAGGGGAAGGCGGCGTCGAGCCTCCTCGAGCCGTTCCCGCTTGCGTGCCACAATCTGGTCGAGAATGTTGGCGCTCACGCCTCTCCCCTCATTCTTTCGTATCTGCCCCGTTTCGAGGGCGCGTCGGCGACTGGTCGCTGGCCAGTCCCGGCTGGTTGAAGGAAGAGGGGAGATCCTCGGCGAGGGTCATCGCCCGAAAAGCGTCGAGGCGTTGCCAGGCCCGCCCCTCTTCGATGACGGACCGGACCCGCGCGAGGGCTCCTGGAAGCGACTGGCGGATCGTGGATCCCGCATCGGCTCCTCCCTCGGCAATCGCCAGGGCGGCGGCGGCATTGAGCAGGATCAGATCGAGTGCCTCGTCCTGGCGCCGGCCGGCGAGGACCGCTTCGATCAGACTCGCGTTCTCCTGGGCCGTCCCGCCTCGAAGGTGATCGATCGGACGGGCCTGGAGCCCAAACATCTCGGGTCGGATCGAGAACCAGTCGACCCCCTGTGGGGTCACCTCACCCACCCGCGTCTCCCCTGCAAGCGAGATCTCGTCCAGTCCATCCTCCCCCCGCACAACCCAGGCGCGCTCCACCCCGAGCCGGAAGAGCGCCCCGGCAATCTGGCCCTGCGCCTCTTCCCTCGCCACTCCGATCAACTGAAATGGGGCGCCCGCCGGATTGGTCAGTGGACCAAGCAGGTTGAAGATCGTTCGTATCCCCAGCTCCCGTCGGACCGCTCCCACTCGCTTCGTCGCCGGATGATGGAGCGGCGCGAAGAGGAAACAGACCCCCAGTCGATCGAAGATCGCCTCGACACGTTCGACGGGCAGATCGATCCGGACGCCCAGCGCGCGCAGCACATCGGCGCTCCCCGCCCGACTCGTTACTCCGACATTGCCATGCTTGGCGACCGGAACACCGGCCGCCGCCACGACAAACGCGGCGGCGGTCGACAGGTTGAAGGTCTTGGCCGGGCTCCCGCCCGTCCCGCAGGTATCGATGAAACCACGGTGCCGGGTCGAGATTTGACGGGAACGTAGGCGCATCGCGTGGGCCACCCCCGCCAGCTCCTCCTCCGTCTCCCCTTTGGCGGCGAGCGCCACCAGGAGAGCGCCGATCTGGACGTCGCTCGTCTCTTCCCGAAGAAGCTGCTCAAAGAGATCGGACGCTTCCGCCATCGTCAGATCCCGCCCGGCGAGGAGGGCTTCGAGGGTCTCTTTCATTGCCCGGCCCCCTCCCTCTCCAGGAAGTTTCGCAGCAGCTTTCGCCCTTCCTCCGTCATGATCGACTCAGGATGAAATTGAACCCCCTCGCAGATGAAGTGGCGGTGGCGCACCGCCATGATCAATCCATCCGAAGTGGTCGCCGAGACCTCCAACTCGGCGGGAAGTGTCTCCCGCTCGATAATCAACGAATGGTAGCGTGTCGCGACAAAGGGGTTCTCGATTCCCTTGAAGAGCGTGCGTCCGTCGTGCACGATCCGACTCGTCTTGCCATGCATCAAGTAGGGAGCGCGCACCACCCGCCCGCCAAACGCCTGTCCGATCGCCTGATGGCCCAGGCAGACCCCCAGCAGCGGAATCCGACCGGCAAAGGTCCGGATCACCTCCAGCGTGATCCCCGCCTCATCTGGTGTACATGGGCCCGGCGAGAGGACGATCTTCGCCGGCGCCGACGAGGCAATCTCCTCCACCGTCACGCGGTCATTGCGGACGACGTCCAGGTCCGCCCCCAACTCCCCCAGATACTGGACGAGGTTGTACGTGAACGAATCGTAGTTGTCGATGA
>JBEIJP010000415.1:0-3596 GCA_040380245.1 Acidobacteriota bacterium
CCGCGCTACGTGGGGATCCGGGGCATCCGCAAGGTGGCCTCGGTGGAGATCCCCGTCATGAACGCCGCCAGCCTGGGGGTTGATGCCGCCGCCGTGGGGAAAACCGGCGCCGGCGTCAAGCGCGTCGACTACTTCGTGCCGCCGGCCGGCGCCGGGGCCGAGATGCTGCACATCGTCAACCTCGATGGAGCACTCAACCAGAAGGACGACAAGAACCTCAAGGTGTTGGAGCAGATCGTCTACCAGGTTCCGGTTCCGATCCAGTTTGGAGGGGGCGTCCGCACCAAGGACGACGTCTGGCGTCTGGATGAGTTGGGGGTGACCCGGATTGTCATCGGGACGACCGCCATCGAAAATCCCGTCCTGCTCGAGCACATCGTCAGCGAATTCGGCTCGACGGTCGTGGTGGGCATCGACGCACGGGAGGGGAGGGTCGCCCTACGTGGATGGGAGAAGCTCTCCACCATCGGAGCGCTCGAGTTCGCCCAGAAAGTGGCCGACATGGGGATCGACCGGATCGTCTACACCGATATCTCGCGGGATGGGATGCTCACCGGGGTCAATCTCGAGACCACCCGGGAGATCGCCGAGGCGAGCGGCCTGAAAGTCACGGCTTCGGGAGGCGTCGCGTCACTCGACGACCTCGTCGCGGTGCGACGACTTCAATCGTCCGGCGTCGACAGCGTCATTGTCGGCAAGGCCCTCTACGAGGGTCGCTTCACCCTCGAGGAGGCCCTGGAAGTCGCGGCGGAGGAGGAGGACGATCCGCTGGCGGATCGGACCTGACCCCGCCCTCTGGCCCGGGTCGACCCTGCGGCCGCTCCACGTGTGGGAACCTTGTTCGGGGGATCCCGGCCCCCCTGAACGGGAATTCCGTCGCCCGCCTGCAATCTTGCTGGCTTGAACTTGGGATCGTGTTCGTGATAATTGATCTCCTCTTCTGGTGAGAGAAGGGGCAGACCTCGGCCGAGGCACCCCTTCTTCCAGAAAAGAGGAGACGGGCCCCTGGCCCACGGACGGGAGAGGGCGGGTAGTCATTACTATGTCCAAATCGCTTGTCATCGTCGAGTCACCATCGAAGGCAAAGACCATCAACAAATATCTGGGGCGGGACTTCAAGGTCCTCGCCTCGGTCGGGCACATCAAGGACCTCCCCAAAAAGGGATTGGGGGTCGATGTCGAGAACGATTTCGCCCCGACCTACGAGGTCATGCCCGGGAAGGAGAAGGTGGTCCGGGAGATCCGCGAAGCGGCGCAGGAGGCGACCTCGATCTACATTGCCACCGACCCGGACCGGGAAGGCGAGGCCATTGGCCGGCATATTGCCGATGTCGTCACCGGAGCCCGCGGGAATGCCCGAAAACCTGTCTACCGGGTGATGTTCAACGAGATCACCAAGGCGGCGGTGCAGGAGGCCTTCCACCATCCCAAGCAGATCGACGATGATCTGGTGGATGCCCAGCAGGCGCGACGCGTCCTCGACCGCCTCGTCGGGTACAAAGTCAGTCCGCTGTTGTGGGACAAGGTGCGGCGAGGGCTCTCGGCGGGGCGTGTCCAGACGGTCGCCGTTCGGCTGGTCGTCGAGCGCGAGCGCGAAATCCAGGCCTTCCTCAAGACTGAGTACTGGTCGATCATCGCCAACCTCTCGGCGCAACTCCCCCCCGATTTCGATGCCCGCCTCTACAAGGTTAGCGAGAAGACGGTCAAGACCGCGGGCTTTGACGAAGGGGTCCGGAAGGGCGAATTTCACATCGCCAATGAGACTCTCGCCCAGAACATTCTGCGGGAACTCAACGGGGCCACCTACGTGGTGAGTGAGGTCTCCACCCGGGAGAAGAAGCGAAATCCAGTCCCGCCGTTCATCACCTCGAAACTGCAGCCGGAGGCCTCGCGCAAGCTCCGCTTCACCGCGCGAAAGACGATGCAGGTCGCGCAACGACTCTACGAGGGGATTGAGCTGGGCAAGGAAGGGGCGGTCGGCCTGATCACCTACATGCGAACCGATTCGACCCGGGTCGCCGACAGCGCCCTGACCGATGTCCGGGACTTCATCGGCCGACAGTACGGCGCTCCCTACCTTCCGGAGAAACCGATCTTCTACCGGTCCAAGAAGGACGCGCAGGACGCCCACGAAGCCATCCGGCCGACGGCGGTCGATCGAACTCCAGAGTCGGTCGAGCCCTACCTCGAGAAGGATGAGCTGGCGCTCTATAGGCTGATCTGGCAGCGCTTCATCGCCTCACAGATGATGCCGGCGATCTTCGACCAGACGACGATCGACATTGCGGCAGGTTCGAACTACCTCTTCCGGGCTACCGGATCGGTGGTCAAGTTCAATGGATTTCTCGCGGTCTATGAGGAGGGGAAGGACGAGAAGGACGAGGAGGACGAGGAGCGCGCGGCGAAGCTGCCCCGGGTCAGCAAAGGGGAACGACTGGCCCTCCGTTCCCTGACGCCCAATCAGCACTTCACCGAACCACCGCCACGCTTCACCGAAGCGACTCTCGTCAAGGCCCTCGAAGAGAAAGGGATCGGTCGCCCGTCAACTTATGCCTCGATCATGACGGTGATCCAGGAGCGCGAGTACGTCGAGCGGCTCGAGGGGCGCTTCCACCCGACGGAGCTGGGCATCATCGTCAATGATCTGCTGGTCGAAAGCTTCGCCGAACTCTTCAATGTCGAGTATACCGCCCGGATGGAGGAGGAACTCGACGAGATCGAGGAGGGCAAGCTGAAGTGGACCGCCGCCCTGCGCAGCTTCTACACCAAGTTCACCGTCGATCTCAAGGCGGCGGAACAGCACATGCGCGACGTCAAGCGACAGGAGATCGTCACCGACGAGCGCTGCGACAAGTGTGGCTCGAAGATGGCCATCAAGTTTGGGCGCTTTGGCCAATTCCTCGCCTGCACCAACTACCCGGAGTGCAAATCGACTCGCGACATCGCCAGCCCCAAGCCCTCCCTGTCGACCGGGGAGGTCAGCCCCGAGGCCGTGGCGGAGAATCCCTACGCCAACGAGACCTGCGAGAAGTGTGGGCGGACCATGATCCTCAAGCGGGGTCGATTCGGGCAATTTCTCGCCTGTACCGGCTATCCGGATTGCAAGAACACCCGGAAGATCACCAAGACTGGCGCGGTGGCGGCGCCGGTGATGTTGAACGAGACCTGCCCGGAATGTGGCAGCCAGCTCGCCATCCGACAAGGTCCGTACGGCGAGTTCACCGCCTGCTCGACCTACCCGGAGTGCCGCTTCATCAAGCGCGAGACGACGGGCGTCGCCTGCAATCGCGAAGGCTGCGACGGAGAGATCCTCATCCGAAAATCGAAGCGCGGCTCCTTCTTCTACGGCTGCTCGGCCTATCCCAAGTGCGAGGTCCTCTACCGCGATAAGCCGGTCCCCACTCCCTGCCCACAATGCCAGGCGCCCTTCCTCCTCGAGCGGTACCTGGCAAAGAGGGACGAGACCATCCAGTACTGTGCCAAGGAGTCCTGTGGCTACCGATCGCTGGATGAAGACATCGGTCCGCTCCTGGCAGCTCCGATCAAAAAGGGGGCTCCCGCAAAGAAGGCCGCTCCCGCGAAGAAGGCCGCTCCCG
>JBEIJP010000416.1:0-3588 GCA_040380245.1 Acidobacteriota bacterium
ACACTACGCTCTTCATATATTTTATTTAATTCAAAGAAAGTTCATGAAGTAGTAATGATCTTACATGTATGACTCATTGATGGTCCTTGAAGAATCTCTTCAAATGCACAAGGCTGGGAGCGGCGCCACGTAGAAGAAGGATGCTGATGACATCGAAGCGGAAGGGGGATCGCCGCAGGGAGAGGAGACGACGATAGAGGCGGGCGGTGCGTATGATTCGAAGGCGCTTTCGGTGGTCAACCGCCGCCTCCGGGCGGGCAAGCTGTTCATCCCGCCGCATTTTGACTTCGACAAAGACCAGCACGGGAGGAGTAAGGCTCTGGTCATAGGCGATGAGGTCGATCTCGCCTTCGATGGAACGTCCATCGGATCGGCGGCCGATCGGTCCGCGAAAGTTGGTCACCACAATCTGGTAGCCCTGATCCGCCAGGTATCGAGCCGCGAGTCGCTCGCCAAGCTGCCCAAGTTGTCGGGGGGAGAGTCTGGCGGGAGAGGAATCCGAGTCGTCTACACCGCTCTCTGTTGTGATTCCGTGTTGGCTTCTCCGATTAAAGATGCTCCAAAGGGAGAGAGGGGAGTACTTGAAGGAGAGGCGTCCTTTCCAGGAAACGTTCATTTTTTCCACCGGTTTGTCGGCGTCGTCTGTTGTGGCCATATATGATGACGATCGAGAGAGCGTCAGAATAGCCAGGGGTAATACCAGGATAATAATGGATAAATAGCGGATCTGGGGCTACAAGGCAAGTTCGATCGAGTTGAGAGGGGAGAGAAGGTGGCCATGAGGTATACTGTCCACTCGGCTGAGAGGACTGGAAAATTTGGCCAAGGGAGGAGTCGCTGACAGGATAGTCGACTCAGGATGGCAAAACGTCGCGAGGAGGATCGGGATGGCGAGAAGAGCGTTGAAGAGTGTGTGGAGGCCACTGTTCCTGGTTGGAATTGGAGGCCTGATTGCAGGGCTGCTGCCGTGGGGGGGCTGGCAGGGAAGCGGCTTCTCCTACGCGCAGGTGCATCAGGGTACAACGGGCTACACGCCCCATCGTGTCTACGATACCAAGGCGAAGCGGTTTGTCGATCTGGAGACGATGTTGCTCGATCTTTCCCGAATAGACATGGTGCTGGTGGGGGAGCAGCACGACGACCCAGCCAGCCATCGTCTCGAGCGGGCCATTTTGGAGGGATTGGCGCGCCGTCGTCCCGATCTGGTCGTCTCGCTGGAGATGTTCGAGCGGGATGTGCAATCACATCTGGACGGCTATCTGGCCGGTAGGGTGACCGAGGAGTCGTTTTTGGCGGCTGCGCGCCCGTGGCCCAACTATCCGACCGACTATCGTCCATTGGTCGAATTGGCGAAAGCCCATCAATGGCCCGTGCTCGCCAGCAATATTCCCCGGAAGTACGCCTCGAGGGTCTCCCGCGAGGGGGACGGCTTTCTGGCAAGTCTTTCGCAGGAGGAGCGCGGGCTGATTGCGCGCGAGTCGAGTTGTCCCATGGACGACTATTTTCAGCGCTTCGCGGAGGCGATGTCGAGCCATCCGACGGGAAATGGCCAGGGGCAGCCCGATCGTGAAGGCAAGAGCAAGTCGAAGAAGAGCAATCCAGATCCACGACAGCAGGCGCTGGTGGAGCGCTTCTATCTTGCCCAGTGCCTCAAGGATGAGACGATGGCCGAATCGATCGTCGCGCGATTCGGTCCAACGAACCGGAGCGGCGAAACGCGTTCACAGCCGCTCATTGTCCATTTCAACGGCGCCTTTCACAGCGATTTCCGCCTGGGTACCGCCAGCCGAATCGAGCGCCGCGCTCCGCAGCAGCGGCTCAAAGTCGTCACGCTGCTGCCAGTGGCTGATCTCGATCAGCTGGACCCAAAGCCGGAACGAAAGCGCGCGGACTATCTCGTCTACACGATGCGGCCGCGGCCAAAGCCGGCTGCGCAGTAGGTTGCGAGGGGATGAGCTTGGAATAGAGAACGTGCGGGTTTAGCGTTTGAGGCGGTCGTCGAGGTCGGCGGCGTCACGGACGTAGACCCAGTCGGCGCGTTCGATCAGCGCCCGGTGGCGTTGAGATTCGGCCCCGCCGATCCAGACTCGGGTGTTGATCGGGAGTCCGGCGGCGAGCAGCGAGAGCTCTTCCTGTGTCTGTGGGTTTTGGGCGTTGACGACGCTGAGGGCGAGGACACGGGCTCGTACGGAACGGACGGTGCGGACGATCTCGTTGGCGGGGAGATCGGTTCCCAGGTAGACAACCCGCCAGCCACGGGTCGCGGCGAGAAGCGCCGAGATGAGGATCCCAAACTCGTGCCTCTCCCCGGCTGTTGTAGCCAGGACGATCGTTTCGGCAGCCTCGTCGGGGGGGTAGAGCCGAAAGAGGGAACTGAGAAGGTTGCGAAGAAGGTGGGTGGCGATGTGCTCCTGGGCGATTCCAAACTCACGGTGAGCCCAGCGCTCTCCAATCTCCTGGAGGATCGGCGAGACGATATTTTTGACAATGACCCGCGGAGGGTAGAGGGTGGCGGCTCGACTGATCTCGTCATCTGCGGCGACAACATCGAAGCGGTTGATCGCCTCAAGGAAACGCTCGCGGGTGAGTGCGTACGGATCCGTCTCGTCCTCTTCGAGGGCGATGACCGCCCGCTGTCTCCCTGAGAGTGTGTCGAGCTCGTTCTCAGGCAGGCGGGCGACCTGGCCGATGGCGTGTCCCAACTCCACGGCTTGTCGAAGCCGGCGGAGGCGGGCGATGTCGGCATCAGAATAGAGCCTCGACCCTCCATCGCTGCGCAGTGGGGTGATGGCGCCGTATCTCCGTTCCCAGACCCTGACCACGTCCGCCGATAAACCGGTTAGCCGACTCACCGTGCCAATCCGGTACTTCGGTGTCGTGGAGTAGTCCTGTTTAGCCACCTCTTGGTCATTCATAGTTCGGGATTATGTTCTTCGCGTCGAACTCTTGTCAAGCAAAGATCTGGACATTCTCTTTTCTGTCTCGGACAGAGAGCATCCAGGGTTTTGTGATCAAAACGGGATATTCTCAGAGAAGGATACGCTGCTTTGAAGGTTGCAGCAGACTGCACGTAGCGAGAACGCGCTGGCTACCCGATGACTTGATTGAAAGTTGGACATTTGGAGCGGGTGTTCGCTGAGTGTGGGTAGTGAAGTTCGTGAGACAGGGCCGATCGTGCTTCTGTTTAGAGGGTGTGTGTGGAAGGGGAGGCGATGGCATGCGGGTACTGATGACGGGAGGGACGGGGGTAATCGGCGGGGCCGTTGCCGAGCGGCTGGCGGCGAGTGGCCATCAACTGGTGATCCTGACCAGAAACCCCGAGCGGGCAGGAGCTGGAAAGCCATTTCTGACCGCGGCCAGGCGGTACAGATGGAATCCGGAAGAGGCTCCTCCGCCGAGGGAGGCCTTTGAAGGCGTGGACGCGGTAATTCACCTGGCCGGAGAGCCGGTGGCGGCCGGAAGGTGGACCGAGGAGCAGAAGCGCCGGATTCGCGACTCGAGGGTGCTGGGAACACGTCACCTGGTCGAAGGTATGGCATCGATGAAGGAGGCGAGGCCCCCTCAGCTGATCGCAGCCTCCGCCGTTGG
>JBEIJP010000417.1:0-3579 GCA_040380245.1 Acidobacteriota bacterium
CCGGCCGCCTCTCGGCAGAGGGGGCGATGCGGGGCCTCGTCACCCTCGTCCTCGCCTATCTCGTCTCTTTGGCCGCCGCTCTCGGACTTGGCTACTGTCAGACCCTCTTCCTCAACATCATCGGGCAGCGCGTTATGTTCGATCTGCGCCAACAGATCTTCGCCAAGCTGCAATCGATCGAGGTCTCCTACTACGATCGCCATCCGGTCGGGCGTCTCATGACCCGGCTGACAACCGATGTCGATTCGCTCAACGAACTCTTTACTTCCGGATTGGTGGAGGTGCTCGGGGATCTCGTGCTGATCGTCGCCGCGTTGGGGATGATGTTCTATTTCAACTGGCGCCTGGCGCTCGTCTCATTGGTCGTCGTGCCATTGCTCGTCGCCGCCACCGCCTGGTTTCGGCGAGGCGCGAGGGACGGCTTTCGACAAGTGCGGACCCGCATTGCCCGTCTCAACGCCTTTACGCAGGAGCACCTCTCCGGCGCCCAGGTCGTGCAGCTCTTCAACCGGGAAGCCCGAACCTTCCGCCTGTTCTCCTCGATCAATCGGGCTCATCGGCAAGCCCACCTCGATACCATCTTCTACTTTGCCGTCTTCTATCCCCTGGTCAACCTGATCTCCTCGATTGGCATCGCCGCGATCGTCTGGTACGGCGGAGGGCAGGTCATCCAACAGGCCATGACGGTCGGGACCCTCGTCGCTTTTCTTCAATACACCCAGCGGCTCTGGATGCCGATTCAGGATATCAGCGACAAATACAACCTCTTTCAGGCGGCCGTCGTCGCCAGTGAACGCATCTTTCGACTCCTCGACCACCCTGTGGCGATTGCCTCTCCCGCCAGCCCCGCGACGCCCGCCGCTGGGGCCCGCGCCCAGGGCCGGATCGAGTTTCGGAACGTCTGGTTTGCCTACCAGGGGGAGGACTGGGTCCTCCGGGATGTCTCGTTGACCGTCGAACCGGGCCAGTCGATCGCGCTGGTAGGCCATACCGGCTCAGGAAAGACGACCATCGCCAACCTCCTCATGCGCTTCTATGACATTCAACGGGGGGAGATCCTTCTCGACGGAGTCGAGATTCGCCAGTGGGATCTGCGTCAGCTGCGGGAAAATTTCGCGGTCGTCCTGCAGGATGTCTTCCTCTTCTCCGGGGATATCGCCGCCAACATCCGCCTCGGAAACGAAGAGATCTCCGACGACCGCATCGCCTGGGCGGCCCGCGAGGTCCACGCCGACCGGTTTATCGAAGCCCTCCCTGATCGTTACCAAACCCGTGTCCGCGAACGAGGCGCAGGATTTTCGGTTGGCCAGAAACAGCTCATCTCCTTCGCGCGGGCTCTCGCCTACGATCCCCGCATCCTCGTCCTCGACGAGGCCACCTCCAGCATCGACACCGAGACCGAACAGCTCATTCAGCAGGCGATCGACCGGGTGCTCGCCAACCGGACCTCGATCATCATCGCCCATCGACTTTCGACGATTCAACGCGCCGAACAGATCCTTGTCCTCCACAAAGGGGAGATCCGCGAGCGCGGCACTCACCAGCAACTCCTCGCGCTCCAAGGCTTCTATCACAAACTCTATCAGCTGCAGTTTCGCGAACAGCTCCCCGCCTCCAGGTCCTCCTGAGGGGCTTCCTCAGGTCGATTGGCCAAAAAGACCACTTTTGGTTTGACGGACCACGCCCTGTTGTGTATATTCACTTTTCTTTGATGACCGAAGCGCGTCGATCGGTCAACAGGCTCGGGGAAACTTGTGGAATCAGATATTGCCCAAGCATACCCAGGTACGGTTCGCTGATACCGTACCTTTGCGGTCCTTGTACACGCACCCCTTTTTGCTTTCCAACCCTCCCCGGGATTGACAAGCCAGAAAGCCGACTTAGCTCAGTTGGTAGAGCGACTGATTCGTAATCAGTAGGTCGCCGGTTCAAGTCCGGCAGTCGGCTCCAGATTATCAAAAAAAATCCGCCGATCTCCTCTGCAATATCCTCGGATTAACGAATACCGCAAAGACACCTACACACTACACACAACACACAAACACCTCGAGTGTGATGAGAACAGTCTGACAATCGATTTCGTGGATGCCCCGTCTTGCCTGTCCCAACGGAGAGGTTAGTTATCCACATGTACGAATTACAACCAAGGAGTTAGCAAGCTATGTCGATATCGCGTGAGACGCGTATCTGCGCAACGAAGAGTGAACGTCGAGAAAGGAGTTCTCGACGTCTGACACTCCTGTTCTGTTTGGCGGCCGCTGTCAGTCTGATGGGGTTATCGAAAACCTCCGCGTGGTTTGGAGACCTCGGAGGGCGCTGGTCGGCTGCGCCAGTGAAGGAAGGGGAGAGTGTTGTCAGAAATTCACGCCCGTTGATGACCCCCAAGAAGACGGCCGCAGGTGCCCAGACCGGCCTGTCGCAGGATCCAGAGGGCAATCCGAATCTCACCGCGCAAACTTGCACGGTCAATTGCACTGCGACCGTGCCGACCACGGCGCAACCGAATGCCCAGGTCCTCTTTCAGGCCATCGTGGAAGCCACCGGTTGTACCGCAACCCCGACATTCCGCTGGAACTTCGGAGATGGATCCCCCGTATCCACCACCCAGAACCCAAGCCAGTCCTATTCGCTCGCGGGAACATATCAATGGTCTGTGACCGCCAGTGTTGCCAGTGGCGCAAGCCAGATTGAGACGGTTGCGGGAGGGCTCGGGGAAGGCAATCCGTCCACGCAGGCGACGATTCAAGAAGTCCCACAGCTGGCGCGAGATCCTCTCGGTCGTGGGGTATTTCTGATCGACTCCACCAATGAGTTTTTTAATCTGCGGTTTATCAATACCAGCAACACGGCGGTGACGCTCGCTGGCGTCACCATTGCACCCGGAGTGATTCGCTCTATCGCGGGAGGAGGGGCGAGCACGGATGATGGTATTCCTGCCCGGACCGCTGATCTGGCGGTCGTGACTGGTCTCGCGGTCAATCCCGCAGGCAGCCTGGTCTACCTGCTGAACAGCACCGATGGTCTGCTGCGGGCGATCAATGTCTCCAGCGCTGCGGTGACAGTCAATGGAACCCCATTGGATTCCGGACGGATTCGTACGGTGGTCAGCGGGATTGGACAGGGGGTCAACGGCCTGGCCGTCCACCCCACAAATGGCGAAATCTTTTTTGCAGACGCCACGTCTTCGGTCAACCGTGTCTTCAAAGTGAACGCGTCTGGGGCTCTGACCCCGGTCGTCGGGAATGGCGCGGCGACTTTGCTGACTGATGCATTTGTTCCCGGCGCGGCCACCTCTATCCCGCTGCTCATTCCCCGTGCGATCCGCTTCGACTCTTCCGGCAACCTTTTTGTGGCCGATACGGGACACGGACGGGTTATTCGAGTGGATGGGTCTGGCAACGCGACCCTCGTCCACCAATTCGCCGTTGGACCGCAGGTCATCAATGCCTTCCCATCCGGTCTGGCCCATTTTGGAGGGAGCATCTACTCCGCCAATGGCAATCAGCAGACGATTACCCGTCTCGGTGCCCAGGGTGGGGCGACCGCTGTTGCTGGGCAAGCGGGTGTGTCCTGTGACTA
>JBEIJP010000418.1:0-3576 GCA_040380245.1 Acidobacteriota bacterium
GGAGTCGCCGTTTATCGAGATGGCGACGCGGTCAGAGTCAGGCAGTCTCCATCGGTAATCGTGCACCCACTTCATGAAGGCATTGCCAATCCCCTTCTGGCCACTGAGGGAGAGATGACGTAGATATTCGTGATAGATCTCGTCGCCGGCATCGATGACCAATTCCCCAGTTTTCATGACGTGCTCGATCGCCTCGACGCAATGTTGGACGCAAGCGATGAGGTTGTCAGGAATGGTTGCCGGGTCGCTGGCCAGGTTCGCGTTGATCGGCACATTGGTATCGACAAGACACTTCCTCGGCAGACTCATGTGGGCGCCTCCGACTTTTGAGCATTCTGCCGCATCCGTTTTTTCAAGGCCGCCTTGGCCTGTTCGGTGATGTCGCCGATCTCATCTCCAAAGAAGTGCTCCGGCCAGTTCTGGATATTGCCAAAGGCGTCAATTTGCAGAGGGTCGAGCGTCGCCGGAGTCTGGGAGATGTTGGCGAAATAGGCTGACACCAGATGCTGCGGCACGGAATCTTCGGCGATTCTCCGCTGCAATCGGCGAAGGAAATACTCGGAATGGGTTTCGATGATCAACTGAATGTTCCGATCGACCCCGTTCTCTCTGGAGTGGATGACGTCGATCATGACGTCGGCCAGGACGGCCTGCGCGTTGGGATGCAGGTGAATCTCCGGTTGCTCCAGGAGAAGAATCGACCCGGGCGGCGCACAGAAACACTGCACCAGGACCGGAAGGACCTGGGAGATGCCAAAACCGACGTCTGGAAGATCGACCCCGTCGCGGGTGCCTTTGGTGCGGATCCTGACTTCATACTCCTGCCGCTGCGGCGAGATCGGGTTGAGGTTGAACTCCTCGATCAGTCCCATCTCCTTCAGCTTGAGCGCGATGATCTCCTCGATCGGTTTGGCCTGCTTCCTGTAGCCGGTGCTGATGCTGCGGCCTCTGGCCGCCAGAATCGCCGCGACGGTATTCTCTCCGGCGAAGCCGACACCCTCCGGTGTGATGCCGCTCCAGGTGTAGAGCCGTTCGGCTTTGGTTCGGAGCGGTCCGAGGTAGAAGATCGAGTGGAACAATTTTTCGTGCGCCAGATTGAGGTCTTGAACGAATTCGGCATTTTGGTAACAGGCTGTCATCTCATCCGGGAATCCATAGAACCGAATCACATCCTTGATTTCGCCGGGGTGCGTTCGCTTTCTGACAAGGGAGTACCCTTCTGCCGATGCAACATATTCGCGATGGTCGGGCTTCCGTGAAAGGGCAATGGAGAGTGACGGCGCGTCTTTCCTGAAAAGACGATATTGGAACGCGGCGACTTGCGGCAGCGTCTTCGTGGAGTCGCTCCATTCGACAGCGGCATGAAAATCCAGTTCGTCGCCAGAGAAGGTCTTCCCTGTCAGTGGATCTTCAAGCTTGAGGTCTTCCGTCAACGACCAGCGGTAATCGAAGACAATTCTATTGTTCGGATCGCGATCGAAGACCATCTCTCGGTAGGAGCCAAGCTCAACCGCCGAGTTTTTTCCTCCCGGGTAGAAGACCGCTTTCCGATCGGGGGACTCCACCGTCTGTTTGAGCATCATCAGGAACTGTCCAATACTGGACTTGCCGGAACTGTTGGCTCCGAAGAAGAGAGAGAGGGGAGCCAGCCGAATGTCGCCGGTATCCTTCCACCCTTTGAAGTTCTGTATTCGGAGCTGTTTCAGCATCCTCACTCCCTTTTCCTTACGCCAGGCGATCAAGCCGTGAGGAGATTGGGGCCAAATTCCCGCACCCTTTCCCTCCCCCTTTCGCGGCTTCGCGCCTTCGCGTGAGCCTCCTCTGCGCAACTGACCCGATCCCCTTTCTCACGCGAGGGCCTGGGCGAAGTCAGCGAGGAGGTCGACTTCATCCTCGAGGCCGACGGAGATCCGGACGAGGCCATCGTGGATGCCGGAGGCGGCGCGGACTTCGGGAGAGAGTTGGAGGCTCCACATCGAGGCGGGGTGAACGACGAGCGTCTCGAAGCCGCCGAGGCTGGCGGCGCGGGTCGCGAGGCGGAGAGAGGCGATGAGGCGTTCCGCGGCGGGAGCGCCGCCGCGCAGCTCGACGCTGAGCATGCCGGTGAAGCCATCCATCTGGGAGCTGGCGAGGGCGTGCTGGGGGTGGGAGGCCAGACCCGGGTAGTGGACTCGCTCGACCGCCGGATGGGAGGCGAGCGCGGTGGCGAGGGCGAGCGCGTTGCGATTGTGGCGCTCGACGCGCAGGCCGAGAGTGCGCAGGCCGCGCAGGAGGAGCCAGGCGTCGAAGGGGCTGAGCGTGCTGCCGGCGATGAGCGCGAACTTCCAGACGCGCTCGATGAAGGCGCGCGAGCCGACGACCGCGCCGGCGGTCGCGTCGTGGTGGCCCCCGATATACTTGGTCGCGCTGTGGACGACGGCATCGATGCCGAGGGCGAGCGGGCGCTGGTTGATCGGGGTGGCAAAGGTGTTGTCGCAGACGGTCGTCACACCGTGGGCCCGGCCGAGCGCGACAATGGCGCGAAGGTCCGTGATCTCCATGAGCGGGTTGACGGGCGTCTCGACATAGAGGAGTCGGGTCGTCGGGCGGATCGCCGCGGCGAAACTGGCCGGATCGGTCTGCTCGACAAGGGTGACCTCGATGCCCCAGCGGGGGAGAAGATCACGAAGCAGGGCCATCGTCCCGGCGTAGTGGTTGCGTTGCGCGACGACGTGGTCGCCCTGGGTGAGGGTACCGGCGATGACGGCGAAGATCGCCGCCATCCCAGAGGAGGTGACGAGGGCAGACTCACCCCCTTCGAGAGAGGCGAGGGTCGCCTCGACCATCTCGTGGTTCGGGTTGCCATAGCGGGTGTAGAACTCCGCCGGGCGGGTGGCGAGCGCGATCTCGGCAAAGGCCTCGGCCGTCTCGGCGCTGAAGGTGGTCGTCTGGTAGATCGGGGGGCTGACCGCCTCGGTCCGATTGGCCTCACGCGAGGCGTGGACGGCCCGTGTCTGCATTCCCGTCATCAACTTGTCGTCGCTCTTCACGGTCTCTCCTCTCGAAATCTGGAGTTCGCCTTGCCGTCAGCGCGGCGGGGGCGTGGTCGTCAAAAATTGGCGCAGCCGGTCGACCGCTTCCGCCAGCCGCTCCTCGCGGACGAGGAGGAGGTCTGTCGAATAGGTCGAGAGGCAGAGGAGGGGGATCCCGGCCTCGGCGAGCACACGCGAGACTCCGGCGAGGAAGCCGACGACCGAGAAGTCGAAGAGCGCCTCGAAGCGGATCGCGCGCCAGCCGGTGGCGACTCTCGCCTCAGGGTAGCGCCCAGCGACGGCGTTCCAGCGCGCCTCGTCGAGGATGAGGGTCGCCTCGACCGGATCCCACGTCACCGAGAGGAGGGCATCTCCCCCTCCCCCCTCGGAGAGGAGATCGGCGAGGCTGATCTCGCGAGGGAGTCCGACGACGACGCAGCGTTCTGCCAGGACCGAGAGGCCGACGGCGCCCACGCTTACGGCCTCCTCCGGGGGGCGGGCTGTGGCCAGCCGGAGCGGCGCAGCTCGCCGCTCAAGCGAGCGATGACCGCCTCGACCTCGTCGA
>JBEIJP010000419.1:0-3567 GCA_040380245.1 Acidobacteriota bacterium
GGACTCAGCTCTTCCGACCCGGTCAGGCCCGAAAAGAGGGAAAAGAATATCACAGTGTCTCGCTGGAGCTGCGATCGGAACCTGGCCGTTGTCTCGTATGCGAAAAAGGGAGCCCGCGCCGGAAACGGGCAATGGTACAATCGCCACATCTTTTCCGGACGGCCCGGGCTGCCCCGGACAAGAAGAAAAAGAAAAGAGACGTAGAGGGATCGACGATTCGTCTGAAGACCCACTCGCCCTCGACGCCCATCGGCGGCAAGTTACCGGCAACGAAAGGACCACACCATGATGATCTTCTGGATTTCGGGACTCTGGTGGCTGCTCTCCCCCTGGCTTCTCGGGGGTGGACTCCACTCTGGCATCGGCTCGGCGACGGTCCCGACAATGGCGCCGCGCGCCCTCGAAATCGACTACATCGATGTCGAAGGAGGAGCCGCGACGCTCATCATCACGCCGGCCGGCGAGTCGATTCTGATCGACACGGGGTGGCCGGGCTTCGAGGACCGCGACGCCCGCCGCATCGAGGCCGCCCTCCAGAAGGCCGGCCTGCGCGCCATCGACCACCTCATCATCACCCACTACCACACGGACCATTACGGTGGAGTCCCCGCCCTCGCCAAACGGGTCCCGATCCGGCAGGCCTACGATCACGGACCGATGAGCGAGCTGGCGGAGGATCGCGACTTCGCGCGAAAGTACGCCGCCTATCAAGAGGCGATCGGCGGGCGCTCGACGACCCTCCGGCCGGGCAGTTCGATTCGGCTCAAGTCTCTCCCGGGCACGGCTCCGGTGACCCTCCGCTGCCTCGCGGCGCGGGGAGAGGTTCTGAGCGAGCCACGAATGGCCGGAGCCCCGAATCGGTACTGCCAGGAAGCGACGTCTCAGGCGCCAGACCCGAGCGACAACGCGCGGAGCCTCGTGCTGCAGCTGCGGTACGGCAGTTTCGATTTTCTCGACACTGGGGATCTGACCTGGAACATCGAGCAGAAACTGGTCTGTCCGCAGAATATGATCGGCGAGATCGACCTCTTCCAGGTCGGCCACCACGGCGCCAATACCAGCAACAACCCCGTCCTGCTGCGCAGCCTGCAACCGACCGTCGCCATCATGAACAATGGCCCCCGCAAAGGAGGCCATCCCGAGACGATCCGGCAGGTCCAGGCCATTCCGCTGCTCGCCGACCTCTACCAGATTCACCGCAACGTGACGATCGATCCCGAGCTGAACGCTTCGGAGGAGCTGATCGCCAATCTGGAGGAGACACCCGACGCGGCGGCCATGATCGTCGTCCGGGTCGAGCCGCAGAAACGGGAGTTTTCCGTGACCAATGAACGGACTGGGGGCCGGCGAAGTTACCCCATCAAGTGAACGCCACGGACCTCTGACGTCTGCCCTCCCCGGGAAGCCGGGGAGGGATCGATCAAAGATGGGGTTCGATCAAGCCGGCAGCCCGATCGGCGATCATGGCGACGACCGCGTTCGGGTGGCCCCGCGGAACTCGTGGCATCACGGAAGCGTCGACCACCCAGAGGCGATCGATCCCGTTGAAGCGCAGCGAGGGGTCGACAACCGCTCGCGGATCAGAGCCCATTCGGCAGGTGCTGGTCGGGTGGTAGACCGTCTGGAGCTCTCCCTTGAACGGTGGAGCCAGCTCCTCGTCGGTCATCAGCTCCGGTCCGGGAAAGATCTCTTCGGCGAGGCTCTCGGCCAGGGGAGAGGTGGCCGCGATCTGACGGGCAAGGCGGCTAGCGGCGAGCAGAGCCCGCAGGTCTGCCCCCGCCGGGTCGCTGAGGAGCCCGAGATCGATCACCGGAGCGTCGAACGGATCCTGACTCCGCAAGCGGACGCTGCCCCGCGATTGCGGGGCGATCACCGCGATCCCGAAGCTGATCGCGTCGATCTGAGGCGGTTCCAGCCCCTGGTTCCGCCACTCGAACGGCGCGAAGAGAATCTCCAGGTCAGGTGGCCCGGAGAGCGAGAGAGGCGCGAAGGCCATCGCCTCCGCCGCGTTCGACGCCAGATGGCCGCGCCGGAAGAGCAGGTACTGCAGCAGCGTGCGCAGTGAGTCGGCGCGCCGGAACGTATCGTTGCCGCGCGTCCGATAGATCACCGCCGACATCGGATGGTCCTGCAGATTGGCCCCCACCTCGGGAGCGTCGAGCACCACCGGGAGGCCGTGCGTCCGCAGATGGTCCGCCGGTCCAACACCTGAGCGCATGAGGATCGTGGGAGATCCGAAGGCTCCGGCGGAGAGAACCACCGCTCCGGCGCGGATGACCCGCTCCCCCTGCCCTTCCCCCTGCCCTTCATTAATGACGACGACCCCGGTGGCACGGCCCTCCTCGATCAGCAGGCGGACGACGTGGGTGTGGCGAAGCACTGTCAGGTTGGGGCGACTCAGCGCCGGTTTGAGAAAGGCATCGTAGGCGCTGAAGCGGCGCCCATCCTTGTGCGCCAGCTCGACAATCCACGCACCCTGGTAATGGCCGCCATTGTAATGCGGCTGATCGCCGAGCCCCGCGCGGCGGGCGGCCGCCACGAACTGGTGGGAGAGCCAGTGGGCGTGACGATTGGGCGCAATCGACATCGGGCCGGTTCGTCCACGTCCCGGGCCGCCCTCCTCGCCACCGGCCCAACCCTCCTGCGCCTGGAATGTGGGAGCAACCTCGTCCCAGCTCCACCCCTCGGCGCCCGCCTCGACCCATTCCGAAAAATCGGCGGGATGGCACCACTGGTGGATCTGGGCGTTGATGTTGGCAGATCCGCCAAGCATCTTTCCGCGCGGGATGAAGACGCGGCGATCCCCGGCGTGCGCCTGTGGCTCGCTCTCGAACTGCCAGTCGACCGATGTCCGGAAGAGACGCGAAAACCCCGCCGGTACGCTCACCATCCGATTTGACGGGTCGCCGCCAGCCTCGACGAGCAGAACGCGGTGTCGGCCCGAGCGGGTCAATCGATCCGCCAGGACGGACCCCGCCGTTCCGGCGCCAATCAGAATCAGGTCAAACGTCTCTTCGGAACTCGTCATTGGATGATCTCCCGGGTCACCTGGAATGGCCATCCAATGGAGCGCCTGGCAAAACTACTACGCCATAAACTTTGGATAGCGGGGTGGAGGAACGCTCGTCAGTTCTCGGTCTGTGTCGCCGGCGCCGCCTCAGCCGCCGCCAGGGGGAGAGCGCTCTCAAGGGTCGCCGGGGCTGTCGAATCGTCCGGGACCGGGACCAGCGAGGTGGCCTCACTGACGATCAGCACGCCAGACGCCTCCTTCGAGAAGACCAGCTTGCCGATCTCCGGCGAGTAGTCGATCAGGAGCAGATCCCCAAAGGCGACCTGGCTGGTCGCCATCAGGTTCGAGAGCGGATAGACGAGGAATCGCTCGATCGCCCGTTTGAGGTGGCGAGCGCCGTACTTGAAATCGATCCCCTCGTCGAGGAGAAACTGCTTGGCCGCGTCGGTGCACTTGAAGACAAACTTGTTCCCCGCCCCACGGGTGATCCGTTCCTGCACCGCGTTGAGTTCGATCTCGAGAATCTGACGGAGATGCTCGTCGCGCAGGCTGCGGAA
>JBEIJP010000420.1:0-3563 GCA_040380245.1 Acidobacteriota bacterium
CGCAGATCGCCTGCGGCGGCGTGGGCGAGCGCGAGCCGATAGTGGGCGGTCCCCTGTCCGAGGACATCCCCGTGGCTCGAAGTGATCACCAGCGCCTGGCGGGCGAGATCGGCCGCCAGCACGCGGTTGTCCGTCTCGAGTGCGATCTCTGAGAGGCTGAGGAGGGCCTTCCCCTCGCCAAGGCGATCGCCGATCTCGCGGGAGAGGGCCAGTTGGCGATCAAAGAACTGGCTCGCAATCTCGATCTCACGGCGTTGGAAATGGGCGGCCCCGAGCCCCCCTAGAACCAGGGACTCTCCCCGCCGATCGGCCAATTCGAGACAGATGGCGAGCGCCTCCTCCAGGGCATCCAGCCCCCGACGGTAGTCCTGTCGCTCTCCTCTGGCCTTGCCAAGGTAGGTGAGGGCCATCGCCTGCGCGTGCCGATCCCCAATCTCCTTCGCCAGGAGCAGCTGTCGCTCAAGAAACTCAGTCGCCAGGTCGATCTTCCCCATCGCCAGATCGGTCATCCCGATCCCGCCGAGCCCGAGGGCCTCCTGCCGCCGATCCCCCACTCGACGCGCCAGCTTGAACTGCTGATCGAAGAGGAGCTGGGCCGTCTGAACCTCCCCGCGGGCAGCGTGTGAGGCGGCGAGATTGCCGAGCGCGGCCATTTCGAGCCGGGGATCCTTCAGCTGATTGGCCAGTTCGAGCGACTGGTCATGGAACTCACGGGCGCGATCGAGCGAGCCGACCAGCGAGAAGGCGTTGCCGAGCCCGATGCGGGCGAGGGCTTCGCCGCGACGGTCCTGACTGGCGAGAGCCAGGTCGAGCGACTGTTGGTAGATATCGATGGCGTGCTGGGTTTCGCAAAGATCGGAATAGGCGTCCCCCAGAGCGATCAGGTGGCGAATAACCGACTTGCGCCGGTTGAGGACGCGGGCCGCTTCGAGCGCCGCCTCGATCCAGCGGATCCGTTCGCGTGGATTGAGTCGGAGCTGGAGGAGGTGCTTTCCGGCATCCGGGAAGGCGCTGCAGAGTTCGCAAGCGGAGCGATCCTGCGAGGCGAGGCTCGTCGCCCAGACCTGTCCAGCGAGGATGTTGTGCCACTCCCGGTCGAGCAGCTCGATCCCGGCCTGGAACCGCGGTCCCGCCTCCTCGTAGAGGGCTTCGGCCTCGTGGAGCAGGCTCTGATAGTGGGCGGCGAAGCGGTGGCGTGCTTCGCGCTGCTCCTCTCCCACCAGACGCGATTCGAGGAAGGTCAAGACGACATCGTGGAGTCTGTACCGGTCTGTCGCCGGATCATGTTCAACGAGGGCGTTCTGGGTCAACCGCTCCAGCCCTTCGGCCGCCAGGTCCGGGTGGAGCTTCCAGACGGCCGCCGCGGCGGTCAGATCGAAGGAGCCGGGAAAGACAGCCAGGGCACGCCACTGTTTCTGGTGGTTCTCCGACAAGAGGTCGAGGCAGAGCCGCAGGGCGTTCTCGACAGGTCCTCCCGGAAGCGGGCCGCTCTGCCGCGAAGCGAGGCGAGCCGGAAGCGTCTCGACAGAGATCTCGGGATGGCGCTGAATCAAGGTCCCGATCAGCCGCAAGGCCAGCGGAACCTGCCCACAACCTCCGATGATGCGATCGCCGGCCGTTCCGACACGCGGAGCGAGCGACTGGAGCAATCGCCGCGCATCGTTCGACGGCAGCGGTTCGACGTGCACCAGGGCCTGCCCCGGCACACTCAGCGGTTGGCGCGTCGTGAAGATTGTCAACCAGCGACTCAGCCCGGCTTGCTCTCCGCTCCCCCCGGCCCCTCCGCCAGTCGGAGGCAGGAGGGACTGCAGCTGCTGGGAACTGGTCACATTGTCGAGCAGAAGGATGCCCCGCATCTCCCCAAGAACCGATTGGTAGAGCCGTTGCAGGTCCTGCTCGTGCTCTGGCAGGCGGGCAAATGGGCGGTAGGCGCGGATGACCTGGCCCTGTGCCTCGGCCACGGAGAGCGGTCGATCCCCCTGCCCCCGCAGGTCCAAATGGAGAAGCGCATCGGGATAGTCGGTCGCCACTTGCCGCGCGAAGGCGACGGCGAGCGAGGTCTTTCCGATCCCCCCGACTCCTTGCAGTCCAAGGATGCGGAGGTGGCTCATGATCCGCGCCGATTCCAACTCGGCCAACTCTACGGAGCGGCCAAAGAAATCCCCCGTGAGCACGGGAAGCTGCAGCCGTCGATGGAGCTGCCCCCCTTCGGCCTCGCCGTCGGGCCCGCCAACTGGTGAAGCCTCCGCGGCAGACCGACGGCTCTCCCCTCCATCGGGGGCAATCTGGCCGACCTCCTCCACCGGACGTGGCCCCTTGCCAGGAAGACGCCCAGCCGAGAGCTGAACCGTCGTCCGCCGGGGCCTCGGCCGCTCGACCTGGTCCCGCCCCTCCCCTTCCGGAAGCGATTCCGCATTCACGTTGAGGGGCTCAGGGACCCGTCCGGGCGCGATCCCGGCCCCATCCCCAGGCAGACCGTTGACCCGCAAGAGTGGAACCCGGTCCTCCCCCCTCCGACGGCCCGCCGCGAGCAACTCGTCCCCATCGCCGCTCTCCCGATAACCTCCTCGTGACTGCATCCGCAACCGCACGGCAAGCGCCCCGGCCGTGATCAGAAAGATCCCCAGCAACAGAGGCAGCCAGTCGCTCAACGGACGGCCCAACTCTCCCAGCAGTTGAAGACCAAAGCGCGGCAAGACCCCAACAATCAGGAGCATGCAGAAGGACCACATGGCCGCTGCCGCGAGGATGTGGGTCACTCGTTTGTTCATGCGAAGCTCTCCGCTCTCCTTCGTTCTCCGCTGACCATGGCGCTGTTCAACCCCTCTCTTCCTCTCCCTACGCCGAGCCTCTTCGATCTACTCCGGCCCGTCCTGTTCTTTGAAATCAATGGCTCCGCCTCACACTTGGGCGTGCATCAGATCTTGCTCCAGATGGCTCCCGCCCGCAATCCATACCTCAGATGATTATGCGCCCGGGAGGCAGATCTTGAAAGACCCGGCGCCCCCGCCCTCACTCGGACCGGCATCGAGCGATCCCGTCCACCGGAAGATCAGGCAACCCCCTCCAGGGTCTCCCGGATGAGAAGATCGACCACCGCCTTCAAATCGCCTCCCGTCTCGTGATAGACCCGAAGCTGCCGATCGGCGCTCGTCCCCTCCTCCAGGATTCGGTGGACATAGTTGATCTCCTGGCGACTTCCCAATTCATCGACCACGTCGTCGACAAATTCCAGCAGTTCCAGGATGAGATGCCGGGTCGGGACTTCCGCCTTCTTCCCAAAGTCGATCAGTTTGCCATCCAGACCATAGCGCGCGGCCCGCCACTTATTCTCTTCGATCAGGGCGCGGCGGTAGAGCCGGAAGCCGAGGTTCTGCCGGTAGAGTTTGTAGAGCTTGGCGGTAATCGCCTGAAAGAGAGCGGCGATGGCGATCGTCTCGTCGACGCGGGAAGGGATATCACAGACCCGAAACTCGAGGGTGGGGAAGAAGGGATGGGGTCGCACATCCCACCAGATCTTCTTGCCATTATCGATACATCCAGTGCGCACCAGGAGATTGACA
>JBEIJP010000421.1:0-3554 GCA_040380245.1 Acidobacteriota bacterium
TCTCCCCTCTCCTCTTCCCGGGCTTGGCTGACAGGATCTCCCGGATCAACCCGAGCAGCCGCTCGACGTGGTCGTCCCACGAGAAGAGACGCGCCACCCGCAGGCGACCGCTTGCCGCCATCCGTTCCCGTTCCCCTCCGTCGAGGAGCAGCGCGATCGCCCGCTCCGCCAGCGATCCCTCTTCGTCGAGGGAGAAGTAGCCCGCCGCGTCTCCGCAGACCTCCCGGTGCACCGGCAGGTCCGCCGAGAGGACCGGCAACCCACTCACCATCGCCTCCACCAGTGGATGCCCGAAACTCTCCGCGTAGGATGGGCAGACGAAGAGGTCGGCCGATCGGTAGAGCCATCGCAGCTCTTCCCACGGAACCTCCCCGAGCATGCGCACCGCGCTTCCAATCCCCAGCTGGTCGACCAGCTCGGCCGCGCCGGTCGCGTCATAGCCGCCGTAGACCGCCCCACGCTCCAGCTTCGTCGTCAGGATCAGCTCCACCTTCTCACCTGTCGCCCGCGCCAGGCCATCCCGAATCGCCGGAAGGGCCCGCAGCAGCGCCTCGAAGTTCCGGAAGTAGTTGTAGTGACTGACGTAGAGCAATCGGCGCACTCCGGGCTGCGGAGCCACCTGACTCCACCAGGCAGGGGGAGGGCCTGATTTCTCATCGGGCAGCTCCTGAAATCGATCCCGATCGACGCCGAAGGACAGGGCCTCGAATCGCACCTCCCGGAGCCAGCGAATCTCGCGAATCCGATCGGCAAACGCCCTCGTCGGGGTCAGGTTGAGCGTGGCCCGCCGAATCGACAGGCTTGCCAACGCCAACCGGACCTGGTTTTCCAGCCACATCCTCCATTCACCCCGCTCACGAAGGTCCTGCCGGAACCGGCGTGAAAAGAGGAGATCGCTGCGATTGAAGAGGATCTGCGGCGCCGGCGATCGAAGCAGCCCCAAATTCCCCAGCGAGAGGAGAAGGTCGTACCGCCCCGTGACCATCCGGTCCCGCAGGCCCGTCTGCTCCCACCACCAGCGCCTCGCGACTCCGCCGACGGGGCCCGGTTCGATCGTCACCCCGCCCCCTGTTCCACGAAGCAGGACCCGGTACTCCTCCGCCATCGACGCGGGTACCAGGACCGTGAAGTGTTCGCTCCTCCCCGCCCGTGCGGCCAGGCGCGGCAGAACCTGTCGCAGGTAGGTACGACCTCCTCCCGCTGTCGAGGCGATCGCGTTGACCAGCACCTGACGCTGCTCCATTGCCGGCCTCCCCTCCGCCATTCGCGCCGCCTACCTCGCTGGACTCAACTGCCATCGCCTCACCGGTTGCCAGGCAGTCTGCGCGATCACGCCCGCCACCGAGGCCCAGTAGAGCAGCGAGAGCAGGTTGCCAACCGAAAACATCCAGCTCTCAAAGAAGGCGTTGAAGGTGCCCGTGACGAAGGTCGAGATGAAGACGGCCGCAATCTGTCGCTCGAGCAGTCCAGTCCCCCGGGTGATCACCCCGAGGCACTCGACCCCCACGAACAACAACAACAACAGCAGCAGGGTGATTCCAGGAAGTCCCAAATCACCGAAGACCTCCAGGTAGCTGTTGTGGAGCGACCTACCGGCTTCTTGATCTTCCGTAAATTCGTAGACGAGAAGATGCGATTGCGCAAAGCCGTACCCCGTCAGGCTCTGGGCCCAGAACTTCGGCCAGACGCCGCTCCACATCTCGTAGCGACGCTCTTCGGTCAGTTGCGATCGAAAGTCGCGAATCTCGACCGTCCGGTCCGTCCCTTTGCGGATGAAACGGGTGACATCCTGCTGCAGTGAGGGAAAGGATCCGAAGAGGAGAACCAGCACCATTCCCGCGACGAGGATCTTCAACCGACTCTGCAGATTGACGATGAAAAAATAGGCTGTCATCGCTACCAGCGTCGAGGCGGTCCCATTTCGTGACCCCGACAACCAGACGCCGACGAGGATTATCCCGATCAAAGCCAGATCCGCCAGCCGATGCCATCGCTGCTTTGCCAGCACTTGCCAATGAAAGAGAACAAAGGGGGCCACGAGCGCGGAGATGGCTCCGATGGCGTTCTGGTTGCCAAAGAATCCCGCATACTGCCCCATGATGATCGTCACGCCATATCCCGTTCCCGTGGCATACAGCAGCAGAAAGGGGGCGAGCACGATCCACGCCGCCGCGTAGTGGAAGCGGAAGAAGAGAAGACAGTGCGTGCACTGGTAGAGATAGGGTCCCAGCCCTTTGATCAGCGCGAGGGCGAGCAGGGCGAAGCTGAGGCCCCGCATCAACGAATACCCGCGGTCCGCCGCGTAGAATCCGGAAAGGAGGATGAAGGCCAGGAGGAGCACGACCACACTGGCGATAGGCAGGTTGACCTGGAACCCCTCCGGCCGAGGCAAGCGCCACGCTTGCCAGACGAGCCACCCCAGCAGAACCCACCGCAGCAGGCTCAACGGACTGAAGGTCGCCTCTGTCCAGGCGCTGCTGATCCCGTAGCCCTCTTTGTTCGAGGCAAAGACGAGCAGGACCAGGAAGAAGAGTCCGTAGCCGCGAAGAAATGGATCGCGCCAGCGCCGCAGCAGTAGCCAGAGGAAGGCCGCGATGACCGCGAACATCAGTGGAGCGGTACTCATGCCTCTTTCCTCCTCCCCGGGTCGTAGGCCTTGTTGAAGGGAGTTCGCTCCACCGCTTCGATCAGTCCGGTCGCGGTCGCCTCGATCCCCCAGTCCGCGATCTTCCGCCGAGAGGCAGCCTGCATCTCCCGGAGACGCGCTGGCGCCGTTGTCGCGAGCTTTCGCAAGGCCGCGGCGATCTCCGCCTCACCGAATCCCTCCAGCACGATCCCATTCTCGTCGTCGACCAGGTCGGGCGTTGCCCCGCAGTGCCGATGCGCCAGAATGGCCAGTCCGCAGGCCATTGCCTCGTTGACGACCAACCCCCACGGCTCGTCCCGGGAGAGGAGGACCAGGGCATCGCTCAGGGCATACCAGCGCGCCAGGTCCGCCGGGGCGACTCCCCCGGCGAAATGGATCCGCGAGTCTCCTGCCGCCAGTCGTTCCAACTCCGGCCGCTCCTCTCCTGTCCCCACGATGACCAGCCCCATCTCTACCCCGTCGACGGACCGAAAGGCCTGAATCAAGGTCGCCAGGTTCTTCCGCGCGATCAGTCGACCCACCGAGAGAAAGACCACCGCTCGTGAGAGTCCCCATCGGGCCCGAGCCGTCACGCCCTCCTCCTGCGATTGCGCCGCGCCTCTTGCCAGGGCCGCATTGTCGACCGAAAAGGGCGCCGCCGCCAAGTCGTCCGGACGGGCTCCATACGACAACCAGAATTCGCGGTTGGCCTTCCCGATCGTCGGAATCACCGCCGCGCGTCGCACGATCCAGCCCAGCCAGTGTCGCTTCAGCTGCCGCCGTAGCCCCGCTGCCCGATCCGCGTGGATGTTGGCATCCCCGATCACCGCGAATGGAATCCGCCGCAGCCTGGCCCAGAGCAGCAGCGTCACCTGCGGCGCAAGGGTGTACCCGTAGATCAGCAGGTAGTCCGGCTGCTCCCGCGACA